>CALCSH010000589.1 GCA_937893815.1 uncultured Anaerolineae bacterium
GGGTTTCTGGTTTGCGCCAGAAGGTAAATGCGACCAACACAAAAACGGCGACCCCGACAAGCAGCACAGTGGCCAACGCAAAGCGCGTTTTAGAAAGTCCCAATAGCCAGACATTTTGCGCGTCGCCAAGGATGTTTAACAGGTAAATAAGCGCGGCCAACCCCTCAAGGGCGGTAATAAGGGCAAATAGGCTGAAGGCTTTCACACGCCCATCGGTCTGAGACATAAAATCTCCATACGGTCAGGTGATTGGGTATCAGGTACAGGATATCTACTCCCTGATCACCCGATCCCTGATTACCGTGTTTTTACGGATAGTACGAACAATCGCCAATCTCTTCCCGCGGCACGAAAAACCAGACATGGGTCTTGTCTTTGGAATACTTGGGTTCGTAGTAGCAATACAGTGGTTCGGTGATGAGTTGTACCCAGGCGTCGTTTTCAGCATCCCATTGCTCATCTTCACGGGAATAGCGGATGCGCTGCGGATCGGTGATAATCAGACCGAAGCGCTGCTCAGCGAGATCGCGGTAGAGCGGGGTTAGATACTCAATATCTTGCGCCAGGGCGCGATCCATAACCTGCTTCTTTTCGTATTCCGGCACGAGGGGAATATCCACCACGCCGAAGGTAATCAATTGGCGTTGATCCATGAAAAGAACTTCGCCGCCTTCGGCGACCACGGCCTGAGACTCAGCGACGAGCAAGTCTATGGTGTGATCCACATACTCCTGTTCGGGGAGTTCGAGAGGCATGGCATCCATCAGGGGCAAAAAGGCGGGAATCAGGGCCAGGAAGAAAAAGAGAATCTTGACTCCCAGGGTTTGACTTTGCAAATCAGCGAGGGTTCGCGCCCCGCCATGCTCCCAGGCCGCGGCGGCCACGAAGACCAGACTTACCAGGAACATATCCAGGTTGTGCAGGTTGCTGCCGCCGCCAATTTTGACGCTGATAATCAGGCCAATGCCCAGAAATCCCAGCAGCCCACCAACGACAGCCAGTTTTTGCCAAAGGTTGAGCTGCCAACGCTTGAGAACCGCCAGATAGAGCACCAAAATCAAAATCGGAGCGGCTGCCAGCGCCAACTCCAACACGATACCCAGCCCATTGGTGGGATTCGGCCACAGGCGCGCCCATAGGAGGGGCTGATCGGTGAGGAAGGAGGTGCTGCCACTGACGGCTTCGACCGCATCGGCGGTATCGGTGAAGATGGCCGCGGGGGTCGGAGTCGGCAAATTGGCCGCCGCGCCACCCTGGGCCGCGTTCGCCAATCCCAGTTGACGCGAGATGCGCGCCCAGCCACGTTGAATCCCCACGCCGCCGAGCAAGCCCGCCAATCCGTACAAGCTCGCCTGTAGCCAGGTGCGCCAGGACATGCGCTTCCCTGGGGGCGTTTCACCATCCAGCAGAGCCACCAATACCGCCCAGACTGCCGGGGCAATCATCCAGGTCAGACGACTGAGTTGAGCGTAGTATCCGGCCAGATAAATCAAGGGCAGGGCCAGCCAGAGCGGTTTGCGGCGCGCCCCGGCGACGAGGATGGCGCTCAGAACGAGGGGAGTGTAAATGGGGCCTTGATAGAGAAACAGGAAAAGCCACACGCCACCCCAGAACCAATCTTTGCGCTCGCCGGGGAGGCCGCGCAGGGCTGTCCAACCGAGGAGCAGATAGGGCACGGTGAAAACCAGCGCCGACCACAAACGCACACCCTTGAGGGTTACATGGTTAAACAAAAATGGCAGCCCCCACAGCGACTGGCGTCCAATATCAATATAGGCCTCAAAACGCTGGTTGATGGGGTAATCGTAAAGTCGCCGCCCGTAGAGCCAGGAATAATCCCAGATGCGGTTGCCCTCCGACCAGGTTAGCGAGAGAGGATACTCCACCACGGTAACGAACTCCACAGCGAAAACGATCACCGCGCCTACAGCAACAAAGCTCAATAGCAAAGATCGCCAGCGCAGCAGGTGACGCGGGTGGCGCGTAGCGAAAATTGCCATCGCCAGCCCAACAGCAATCAGAAAAGCCAGGCGGAAAGCGGCTCCAGTGAGTTTGAATCCGAGCGGGGTGTAGAGGAAAATTTTAGCGGGGAGCAAGGCCAGCGCAGCGAAAAACAGCCAGCGCAGAGGGCCAAGTTTGTCGCGGGTGCGTGCCAGGGCCGCCACAAGCTTTTCGGTTTTCCCCGGCAGCCACAGATTTGCCATGCCCAACATAACCGCCAGCGCGCCAAAAAGTATCATCCCGGCCAGGGGCAGGCCCCAGGTGAGGGTGAACTTGCCAACCCAGTTCTGCGTGCCTTCGGCGACGGCGTAAAAATCGCTGCCAGCCAAAAACAGCAAAACGAGTACAGCCAATGTAGCAAATAAACGCGCCATCCATACGCGATCAAATGATTTCATAAATACGTCGCACCGCACATTTTTTGATCAGAGAAAACTATACAACCGCAGAGAGCGCCGAGTTCGCAGAGAAAAAAAAGTGGTGAACTCTGCATTCTTAGCGTGATCTGCGGTTGAATTTTTTAGGATCGGCTATCTCGGTACAATTGCAAAAACAACGCTTCATACGCCGAACACATCCGCTCCAGGGTGTAGTGTGTCAGCACCAGGCGGCGGCCTTCTTCGGCCAGACTGGCGCGCAGCGCGGAGTCGCCCAGCAATCTCGTCAATGCCAACGCCAGCGATTGTACCTCACCCGGCGCAGGCAACAAGCCATGCCGCCCATTTTCGACCACGCTGGCAATTCCCTCCAGAGCGGAGGCTATAACCGGCAACCCCATACCCATCGCTTCCAGCAGCGCCATCGGCAGGCCTTCCGAGAGCGAGGGCAGAACAAAAATATCGGCAGCATGGAGCAGGGCGTAAACATCATCGCGCGTGCCTAAAAATCGCACCGATTTTTCAATGCCGAGTTCTTGTGCTTGTTTTTTCAAAGCAGGGTGGAGTGGACCGTCGCCGACCAGGGCGAATACCGCCCAAGGATGTGATTCCAGCACCGCGGGGATAGCCTCCAGGAGAATCGTTTGACCTTTTTGGTGGGTCTGTCGCCCCACAGTGATGACCAGTTCCGCGGTGGAATCCAGTTCGAGCGCGTCCCGAAGTTTGGCGCGGCTCTGCGGGGTAAAATCCGCGTGCGGGGGGATTTGCACCCCATTGGGAATCAGAATCACTTTTTCGGGCCGCGTGCGCTCCACCGCCAACGTCAACCGTTGCACCCGCGTCGAGACAGCCACCAATGCCGATGTCATCCGCGAATTAATCAACATACCGTGCAAACGTTCCGCAACGGGCGAGATATTCTCAATCAGCCCGTGATGTGATCCCACCCGCACAGGGACGCGCGCCGCAAAAGCCAGCGGCAGGCCCAGCAAGTTACTATCCGGGGTGAAGGTTTCAATGATGTCGAAATGCTCGCGACGCAGTAAACGCCATAGATTCAGCAGGCCGCGCAGCAAACCATAAACGCCGCCGCGGGCCGAACCCGGCTCACTGGAGCGCAAATCCATCACGGGGAAGGGGTATTGGGTATTCCAGTTCTCGCGCAGATGGTCTTTATCATAAAAAAAAGCTACCGTCACCCGATAGCCCTGCGCGTGGAACCATTCGGCCTGCGTCAGCAGCACTCGCTGCGCCCCGCCGATGGTGATTTGTGTGCCCAGAAAGAGAAACTTTAACGCCATAAAATTGGAATACGATTCACCACAGAGATACAGAGAACACGAAGAAATTCTTTGTGTTCTCAAAGGGGTTTCTTCGTGCCCTTCGTGTCTCTGTGGTGATTTTTACTCAGCCAGTATAACGCGCCTTGCGCCAGAGAACGAGCAGCTTTTGACGCACTTCCGGCCCAATCCACGAGGCCAGCCAGCCAAGGTAGGCGCTCCACTGAGCAGGGTTTTGGCGAATAGCTTTCAGGCTATACGCACGGGCGGCAGACATTTGCTCCGGCGCGCCTGCGGCCAGAATATTGTGCCCGGCGTTGCTGTAGAGTTTGGCCCACGCCCGGCGGCGGAAATTGGGCAAAAGGGCGGGATCGTCATCCAGGGCTTTTTGCAAATAACGCTCAAAATCGTCGATGGCGCGCGGATCGGCTTTGGCGCCGGAGGTATTCTCGGCGTGGACGCGCATCGTAGTCAGTGTTTCGGGGATAGCGGCGAAACGATAGTGTCGCGCCACACGCCGCCATAGATCAATATCTTCGCCCCAGCGCATCGCTTCATCGAAGCCGCCGGTTTCGGCCAGCGTGGCGGCGCGCAGCATCACGCACGAGGGCGGAATCAGCACCGACCAGTCGAGCAGCATTTCCGGGTAAATGTAGCCATCCAGTTTGGATGTATCGCGTTCTGCCAGCAGGTTTTCAGCCATATCGACGCGGCGAAAGTTGTTATGTACCAACCCGACACCAGCATCCGCATCGAGAATGGCAACTTGCTTTGCCAATTTTTCAGCTACAAATACATCATCCGAATCCAAAAAAGCAAGATATTCTCCTGCGGCGAGTTGAATCCCCCGGTTTCGAGCCGCGGATACGCCCTGGTTTGTCTGTGAATCATAGCGAATTTTGCCAGCCGTTATCCAGGGTTGAAGAGTTGCCTGCGTATCATCTATGGAGCCATCATCCACCACAATGATCTCACAATCGTTAAATGTCTGCGCCAAAACGCTCTCGATGGCATCGGGGAGATATTCGGCGCGGTTATATGTGGGGATGATGACACTAACTTTGGGCATGGAAAAAGTTCCACCAAATTTTCAATGAAGAAGCCAGGAAAAAATTCTTGGTTTCCTGACTTCCTAATCAAGTAGATATAAGGATTTCGCGCCAGCGCGCCACGCGGCGAGTGATCTCTTCATGGGTAATAGCGTCGCTCTCGTGCGCCGTCCAGCCCTGATCCTGCGTTTTGATACCCAGTACAGCCAGCGCATTCTGGTACAGTTTCCAGCCGCGTTTGCGCGCCAGACGGTAGAGCCGCGCCGCGGTCAAACGCTCCAACTGGCGGGCAATTTCCAGCGGGGGCGGCGTGGGCAATTCCCCATTAGCCTTGGCGGTGAGCATCCTGGCAATATTGGCAATCGCGTCGCCGCGGCTCATCATCAAAGGCGTAAGCCAATCTTCCAGAGCCAGCCAGTTTTCGGGGTATTCAGTTTGTGCAATCGCGGCGAGAAAATCTTGTTGCGTTTCCAGTTGATCAGTGAGAGCGTACCATTCGGCGTGGAGCAGCCTCGGAAACGCTTGGGGAGCCATCATATAGACTGGCTTGCGAGCAACCGCGGCTTCGAGCAAGGTAGTGCTATACGAAGAAACCACCACATCCGAGGCTAAAATCCACTCGCGCACGGTACCATGTTTGATAAAGTGCAAACGGGCAGGCAAATCCCCGGCGTATTCACGCACGCGCTCGATGAAATTTTGCGCCGGGATCGCCGGGCGCGGGCGAATGATGATTTCTAATTCGTCAATCTTGGCGGCTTCCCGCCACCAGCTAGAAGCCTCGCGCATTGAATCACGCGCAAAATCACGGTATTCATAGGCCTGCTGCGGATCAAAGCCACGCCGGATACGCGCCCGCACCATGTGATCTTCAAAAAATGCCCAGCCGTAATTTTCGGGAATAAAAACCCAGCGTTTCGACGCGTCCAGGCCGAATTGCTGCGCCAGGTCTGCGCGCTGGTCCCCATAATAATCGGCATACGGCGGGCGGTAGAGCACATATGAGGGGTTCCCGTTGATATAAATATGCTCCGGCGGCACGGCGTGAGTTTGCAAATACTCAGCGAAAAAATCCCCCCAGGCGTGATAAAGCACATATTTTTTGGCGAACTCGTCTTTGGGTGAGTTTAAATCTTTCTGCGCCTGTCCCAAGACCTGTTCATAAGAAAGACTGACGTATTCCGCCGCAGGCCAACGCGCTACAATTTTGTCCAGACCAGCCTCATGGATGGCAACGCAATAGGGCAGCGCCACAACGCGCGGCTGAAAGTGGGTCAGTGTTTCCTCGATGTGATGCGTAATCGAAGCGATTTCCACGGATAAGCAGGAATCGCGCTCAATGATGGTCTTGACCGCGCAGGCGATATCCAGCTCGCGGGCAACGTGTTCGACGAAGTAGATGATGTCAACGGTTTTCATGGGATTTGGTGATTAGGTAATTGGGGCTTAGGATCAGGTGTTGGTTTCCTGATTACCTAATTCCTAATCACCTGTTTTTCAACAAGAACTCGGCAAAGGCCAAATCTTCCGGGGAATCAATATCCACCGAAGCGATTGAATCCATTTCATAGGGCAGGGTTCTGTCTCCATAGAGTTGACCCTGCTCGATGGTGGCGCGACGAATAGCCAGCACTGCCGGGCCATTGCGGGCATAGACACGCGGTTTATCCTGCCG
>CALCSH010000590.1 GCA_937893815.1 uncultured Anaerolineae bacterium
ACACGGCTCACTTTTCCATCGGTTCGGGAACCAAACTCGCCATGGAAGACGCCCGCAAACTCGGGCATCATTATATTGGTTTAGAGCACTTGCTGCTCGGCATTGTAGAACTCAATGAAGGCGTAGCCATTGATGCCTTACGTCAACTCGGGGTCACCGGTGACCAAATTCGCCGCCAGACCAACCGCGTGATCAAAGAAGCCAAAGCCGCCCAACGCAGCGAACGTCAGCAGCAACGAGAAACCGTCCAACATACCGAGGCCAGAAAAACCAAGGGTAAGACGAAATCGAAAACGCCCATGGTGGATCAATTGGCAACGGATTTGACTCAGATGGCCGAAGAAAATAAGCTGGACCCTGTGATAGGCCGCCAGATGGAAATTGAGCGCGTGGTGCAGATTCTGGCACGACGCACAAAAAATAACCCGGCGCTGACCGGCGAACCCGGGGTGGGGAAAACCGCCATTGTGGAGGGCCTCGCCCAACGTATTATGGACGGCGATGTTCCCTTGCCGCTGATCGGCAAGCGCGTACTGCAATTGGATGTCGGCTCACTCGTCGCTGGGACCATGTATCGCGGGCAGTTTGAAGAGCGCCTCAAACGCGTGATTCAGGAACTACAATCTTCCGATTCGATCCTCTTTATTGATGAGTTTCACATGCTCGTAGGTGCTGGCTCCGCAGGTTCGGCGATGGATGCTGCCAATATCCTCAAACCTGCCCTGGCACGCGGCGAATTGCAAGTCATCGGCGCAACCACGCTGGATGAATACCGCAAACATATCGAGAGCGATGCCGCCCTCGAACGGCGTTTCCAACCGATTGTGGTTGAAGAACCCTCCCTCGATGAGACCATTGAAATTCTGCGCGGTATCCGACCGGCCTACGAGTCGCACCACCACCTGAATATTCTCGATGAAGCTCTCGATGCCGCTACACACCTTTCGGCACGCTACGTCTCCGACCGCTTCTTGCCCGACAAAGCCATCGATCTGATTGATGAAGCCTCCTCCCGTGTACGTATGTACAAAAGCCCGGCGGCCATGACCACCAAGAAAATGCTGGCCGAAATGCGCGAACTCAACAAGACAATTAAAGACTCCGAAAACGAGGAACCCACCGACGAAGTGCAAACGGCTATGCAGCGCAAAGAAACCCTGGAACAAGAACTTGAGCAGTTCCGCACCACCTGGAATCGGGAAACCAGCCCCAACGTGACTGTGGATGATATTGCTGAAGTTGTCGCCATGTGGACGGGTGTGCCCGTGATGCAAATGGCGGAAGCCGAATCGGAACGCTTGCTCAAAATGGAAATCGAGCTAAATGAATCGATTATTGGTCAACCCGAAGCGGTTGAAACCATCTCAAAGGCCGTGCGGCGCGGTCGTGCCGGGCTAAAAGACCCCGGGCGCCCGATTGGCTCATTTGTATTCCTCGGGCCCACCGGGGTTGGCAAAACTGAACTCACCAAAGCCCTGGCAAAATTCCTCTTTGGCAGCGAAGAATCGCTCATCCAACTCGATATGTCGGAGTTCATGGAACGTCACTCGGTCAGCCGATTGGTAGGCGCGCCTCCAGGCTATATCGGCTATGACGATGCCGGTCAGCTTACCGAGGCCATTCGCCGACGGCCCTACTCGATTGTCGTCTTTGATGAGATAGAAAAGGCCCATCCCGATGCGCACAATATCTTGCTGCAAATCATGGAAGAAGGCCATCTCACCGATGCCAAAGGTCGCAAAGTTGATTTCCGCAACGCCATCATTGTGATGACCTCCAATATCGGCGCAAAAGAAATCAGCCAGACCAATATTGGCTTCCAGATCCGTCGCGATGAAGATCTCGAAGAGCGCATTTCCTACCGTGAAATGCAAAAAGAACTCACCAAGAAACTCAAGCAAACTTTCCGGCCTGAGTTTGTCAATCGTCTCGATAGTGTGATTGTATTCCGCTCATTGAACCGTGAGGATATTCAGGCAATCGTCAATATCGAACTCGAAAAAGTTTCGGCCCGCCTGGTAGATCACGAAATCTCCCTGACGATCACGCCCGAGGCAGCCAAAGTCATCGCTGATTTGGGGTACAACCCCGAAATGGGCGCCCGCCCGTTGAAGCGCGTCATCCAGCAAAAGGTTGAAGATCCGCTCTCCGATGCGCTGCTCTCCGGGCGGTTCAAGGCTGGCGACACAGTTGTGGTTGATGTCGAGATTCTCGAAGATGAAACCGATATTGTGCTGCGCTCTGAAGATGAAGCCATAACCCCAGAAAGCGAGAAAGAGTTGATCGCCGCGGCCTAAAGCCAGCAGTCAACTCAGCCCCGTAGAAATCCCCAGGGCACGGCAGCCGCCGCAACACAGCGCGCCGTGCCCTTTCGTTTATAATTGAAAAGATTAGCAACAGAAGACGGGCAACCGCCTCCCCCATCTACCAATACCCACCTGCAACTGGAAATTACTCATGGCAAAAACTTACTCCCAATACGTCTGTCAACAATGCGGGCGCAGGTCAGCCGCCCAGATGGGGCGCTGCCCAGGCTGTGGTGAATGGAACAGCCTGGTAGAAGAAATCATCGAGAAGAAAACCAGTGCGGCCTCCCATGCCACGCACAGCGCTGGTTTGCGCTCCACGCCGCGCCGATTGAGCGAAATCAGCAACGAAGTGGAAGAGCGTATCCCGGTGCCTATCGAGGAATTCGCCCGCGTGCTGGGTGGCGGCATTGTCCCCGGCTCAGTGGTGTTGATCGGCGGCGACCCCGGCATCGGAAAATCAACGCTGCTTTTACAAACCACGCTGGCTATGGCCGAGCGCGGCCCGGTTTTATATATATCCGGGGAAGAATCCGAGCGCCAGATCAAAATGCGGGCCATGCGCGTTCTCTCCCCTGCCGCAGCCCCATCACCGGCGGGGGCGAAAGACGGGGCTGGGGAGAGCGATGGAGTACCCGAAAATCTCTATCTCGTCACCGAGACCAATCTCGATGTGATTCTCGAACATATTCAAGAAATCAAACCCGATCTAATTGTGGTCGACTCAGTGCAAACTACCTACCTGCCCCAACTCGAGTCTTCCGCAGGATCGGTCTCACAGGTACGCGAGACCGCTTCTCGCCTGCGCGAGTTGGCGAAAACATCCGGGCTGACCGTTTTTTTGATTGGGCATGTCACTAAAGATGGCACTATCGCCGGGCCGCGTGTACTGGAGCATATCGTGGATGCCGTGCTGTATCTCGAAGGCGATCGCTTCCAAACCTACCGCTTGCTGCGCACCGTCAAGAACCGCTACGGGGCGACCTCGGAGGTCGGGGTCTTCGAGATGCGCGAGCGTGGGCTGGTAGAGATCAGAAATCCATCAGAGGCTTTCCTGGCGGAGCGCATGATCAACGCCCCCGGCTCCGCTATCGCTGTGACGATGGAGGGTACGCGCCCGCTATTGGTCGAAATTCAGGGGCTTACCAGCCCGACCAGTTTCGGCAACCCCCGTCGAACGCCCAACGGAATTGATTTCAACCGCTTACTACTGACCACCGCCGTGCTGACGCGGCGTGTGGGGATTCGTCTGGCCGAACAGGATATTTTCGTCAATGTCATCGGCGGGTTAAAAATCAACGAACCCGCGGCGGATCTGGCCGTGGCGACAGCGATTGCTTCCTCAGTCAAAGATGCCCCCGTGCGCGCCGACACGGTGCTGATCGGCGAAGTAGGGCTTTCCGGTGAATTACGCATGGTCGGGCAAATGCCCGCCCGCCTACGCGAGGCCGAAAAACTGGGTTTCAAGAACGCCATTGTTCCCCGACGTTTGCGCAAAGGCGAACCCTGGCCGAAAGGCATTCAAGTGATTGAGGTGCGCAGTTTGCGCGAGGCGTTGAAGGCAGCTTTGATTGAGACGTAAGCAGGCAATCCAGTTTGCTCCTCGGTCCCGGATTGACGAATCCCTGCGATTCGTAATTTCTTTACAGCATGTTAGCAATTTCTTTTCTTGTTGTTAACCTTTCCCGGCTATAGTATTCTCCAATCCGGTAGGTGATTAGTTCCCTTCCACTTTTCATAGAAGAGCCAATTAACTTAAGATTCAGGCTATTGACAAGCTTCTTTTTCTCAGTATACTAATTATAGACGTTGGACGTCCAATCTTTACAATCGCTGACAGACCCCAGTCGTATGCCCATCAACACCAACACCCGACTCAACCAGGTTAAAGCCTATTTGCTAGATTACATCAGGCAAAACCAGCTCAGGCGCAACGACCAACTCCCATCCGAAGCCGCCATCGCAAAAAATCTGGGCGTCAGCCGCAATACGCTACGCGAAGCCTATATTTCGTTGGAGAACGAAGGCATTATTGTGCGGCGGCACGGCATTGGCACCTTTGTTGCCCATTCCCCGGTCATCCGGGATTCACTCAACGAATTTTCGCCCTTTGCACAAATTATTCAGGATGTTGGCTATACTCCCAACTTTCAAACGCTATCGATGGATTTTGTAAGCGCACCAGCCGATGTTTGCGATGTGCTTTCACCCCAGGCATCCGAAAAGCTGCGTTGCATCAAACGCATCGTCCGGGCCGATCAACAGCCGGTCATTTATGTCGATGACTATATTGCCCCCGATATTGAAGCCCTGGGCCTGGAGTGGGAAACCTTCGATGGCAATATGGTGCAATTTTTAGCCGCTTCGCTCACCACGCCGCTGCACCAAATTCAATCCAATATCCGCGCTGCGGCCCTTAGCCCTGAAATTTCGCAATATTTAGAACTGGCAGCCGGTACACCTATTCTTGGCGTGCGCTCTACCATCTATACCGTGGATAACCAGCCCGTCACGTATAGCAATATTTGCTTCAATTCAAATATTGTGGAGTTGAATATTGTGCGGGTCATCCGCACAACCTAAATACATTTCTCAATGGAGAAAGGAGAAGAAAGATAATGCGTAACAAAAAAATACTGCTCGTTGTTTTGACATTCCTACTGGTGGGGTCCGTGGTCGGTTTCAGCACTACAGCCATCGCACAGGAAGAGGAGCCAGTCACTATCCAGGTCTTCTACCCGGTAGCTGTAGATGCTCCTATCGCCGAGATTCTCAATGGCTATATTGATGATTTCCAGGCCGAATATCCATACATCACGGTAGAGCCGGTTTTCTCCGGCGGCTACGCCGATGTGCAAACTGCTATCCAAACCACCATTGATGGCGGCGGCGAACCACCTGCCGTTGCGGTGCTGCTGGCGACAGCCCTCTACGATCTGATCAACGCCGACTACATCGCCCCGTTGGATGGCTATATCGCTGACATGGAAGATGGCGAGGCCTACGTTGAAGATTTCTTGCCTGCTTTCCTGGCAAATTCGTACTATGACGACCAACTCTGGAGCATCCCCTTCCAGCGCAGCGCCGTGGTGTTGTACTACAACGCCGACATGTTCGCTGCAGCCGGACTGGAACCGCCCACAAGCTGGGAAAGTTGGGCTGAAGCTGCCCAGGCATTGACTGTCACCGAAGGCGATACCACTAACTGGGGTATGCACTTTTCCTCAGATTGGCCGTACTGGCTCTTCCAGCCGCTTGCCATTGGCGCCGGGCAAAACATTCTCGAAGATGACTGCACCGTCGTTTTTGATGATCCGGCAGTGATTGAAGCCGTTCAATTCCTGATTGACCTTTCTGGCGAATACGGCGCCATGCCCGCAGGCGTTCAGGCAAGCTGGGGAACTGACACCACCGACCTCGCCAGCGGCGCGACCGCCATGATCGCTCACTCCTCTGGCAGCCTGGCTGGTCTCCTTGCCCAATCTGACTTCGAGTTGGGGGTTATGCCGTACCCTGGCAAAGAAGAAGGCACCTACGCCAGCGTCCCTGGCGGCGGTAACTTCTACATCATGAAGGGCGCCGCTCCCGAAAAACAGGATGCCGCCTGGAAATTCATCGAATTTTTGAGCCGCCCTGAGTATGTTGCCGATTACAGCATCAACACCGGCTATATCGCCAACCGCTACAGCGCCTACGAAACCGATGCTATGGTTACCTATGTGGAAGAAGTTCCCCAGGCCCTGGCTACCCGTGATGCGCTTGAATTTTCTGGTGCAGAACTGGCGACCCAGAACCTCGGACAGGTACGCGGTATCTTCCACGACTACATCCAGCGCGCCATCAACGGCGAGATGGCTGCCGCCGAAGCCATGGCCGCAGCACAGGTTGAGGCCGATGCTGCCCTGGCAGATTTCTGCCCCTAATTAACGGATTTCCATATCCGTTGATGATTTTCTAAATGAACTACAATGGGGTGACCTCTTCAACCGGGTCACCCCATTATTCTATCGGGATCAATTCTTGATTCGTGTTCGTTCGCAGATTTCGTGGTTTCGCTTTGACAGGATTTTCTTATGAGCGTCCAAGCCCCCCGCAAACAACTCAAGCCTTTACCATACTTGCTGATTTTCCCTACGGCGGTCTTCGTGGCGCTGTTCACGGCCTGGCCGGTGTTGCTTTCGTTGTACCAAAGTTTCTTCCGCCAGCGCATGAATATTGCCCGTTTCCGCGAGCCAACCTTCATCGGCTTCGGCAATTATATTGACCTGTTCAGCGACCCCTATTTTATTCAGACCATCAAAAATACGCTCAATTACATTCTCGGCACGGTGCCAATCAGCATTGTGCTGGGGTTTCTGTTTGCCTTGCTAGTCAACCGCAAAGTGCGCGGCATCGGATTTTTCCGCCTGGCGTTTTTTCACCCAATGGTGCTGCCGATGGTCAGTGCGGCCACCATCTGGATGTTTTTCTTCACCCCGGATTACGGTCTATTCAACACCGCCCTGGGACTGTTGGGCTACACTGGCCCACAAAACTGGACGGGAAATCCCAACCTGGCGCTCTTATCGGTGATAATCGTCGCCATCTGGAAGAACTCCGGCTATTATATGATCTTCTACCTGGCCGGGCTGCAAAATTTGCCGGGGGATGTCTACGAAGCCGCTGCTCTTGACGGGGCTAACGGATGGCAAACCCTGTGGCAGATCACCTTTCCCTTGCTGCGCCGCACCACGGTATTCATCAGCATTGTGGCCTTCATTGATGCCTTCCGCACCGTAGATCATATCTTCGTCCTAACCAGCGGCGGCCCTAGCCGCGGCAGCACAGTTCTGCTCTTTGAACTCTGGCAGCAGCGCTTCGAGTATCAGGATATCGGCGCTTCGGCAGCCATCACGGTGATCTTTGTGGTCGTGCTGCTGGCTTTCACCGTGACGAATTTCATCCTGTCCGAGCGCAAGGAGGCCTGAGATGACGGCACCCCACCCCACCCCCCGTGCGTTTCTCAAAAAATTGGCCCACTGGATCACCAATTCGCTGGCAACCTTCCTGGCTGTCTTGTGGTCAATCCCCATCCTTTGGGCGCTGGTGGCATCTTTCCGCCCGGCCAACGACCCGATGAGCCGCGGCGATGTCTGGTTCAGCGCCAGCGTCACCACCGAAAATTACCTGCACGCCTGGTCGCTGGCTCCCTTTGGGCAATATTACATCAACACAATTTTGGTCGTGCTGATGGTGCTGGCTGTGCAACTGGTCACAATTGTGTTGGCCGGGTTTGCCTTCGCCCATTTCGATTTTCTCGGCAAACGCGGGCTGTTCTTCTTCGTTCTGCTGCAAATGATTATCCCCACCGCAGCGCTGCTGGCCCCTAATTTCGCCACTATCCGCTGGATGGGGTTGTTCGACACCCGCCTGGCGATTGCGATCCCCTACTTTGGCTCGGCCTTTGGGATGTTCCTGATGCGACAAGCTTTTCTGGAAGTGCCGCGTGATCTTGTGGATGCGGGCATCATTGACGGCTGCGCGTGGTGGCAACTGATTCTGAACGTCTACCTGCCCCCGTCGGTGCCCTCACTGGTGGCGTTTGGGCTTTCCTCGGCTACCTGGCACTGGAACGAATTTATCTGGCCGTTGGTGATTACGAACAGCGACAAAAGCCGCCCGCTGACTGCCGGGTTGGTGCGCTTCACGCAACTGGGCGAAATTGGGGCGCGATGGACGCTGCTCAGCGCGGCCACGCTGATGGTGATTGCCCCGCTCTTCATCACCTTCCTGATCTTCCAACGGCGCTTCATTCGGAGCTTTTTGCATTCGGGGTTAAAATAGGAAAAAGGTGATTACCGAAATTCACGCCAAGACGATTCTCAATTCAGTCAAACAGCCGGATGACTGGTTTGGCCTGAAGTACAATATGAACCTGTATCGCGGCTGCCAGCACCAGTGCATCTACTGTGATTCGCGCTCGGCGTGTTACCACATTGAGAATTTCGCTGATATTCACGTTAAGACCAACGCCGTGGATTTGCTCGCCGATGCGCTACCCCGAAAACGAATTCGCGGAACAATTGGCTTCGGCTCGATGAACGACCCCTATATGCCCATCGAGCGCAAATACCGGCTTTGCCGCCGGGCGCTCGAAGTCATCGCCGAGCATAAATTCCCCGTGCATATCATCACCAAGTCCGATCTGGTGCTGCGCGACCTCGACCTGCTGAAGCGCATCAACGCCGACAGCTACGCCGCGGTTAGTTTTACCATCACCACGGCGGATGACGAACTCGCCCGAAAAATCGAACCCGGCGCGCCACCCTCCTCGGCGCGCTTCGCGGCTATGAAGACTCTCTCGGATGCCGGGATCCACAGCGGGGTGACGATGATGCCCATCCTGCCTTTCATCGCCGACAACCTTGAAAATGTCGATACACTGCTCGAACAGAGTCATCTCCACGGCGCAAATTACATCCTGCCCTGGTTTGGCCTGACTCTACGTACGGGGTCGCGTGAATATTTCTACGAAAAAATTGACAAACTCTTCCTCGGCGTAAAGGAAAAATATATTTGGCAGTTTGGTGAGCGCTACGAGTGCAACTCGCCAAAGTCCAAAGTGCTATATGCCCGCTTCGAGGAGCTGCGCCAGCAATTCGGCATCGCCGACCGCATGACGATCTTCGCCCCGGAAAAGGTGGAAAAGAAGACCGCACAGATGAAATTATTATAAGGCGTGATTGGGTAATTAGGCGATCAGGTATCAGTACCTAATACCCAATTACCTAATCACCTGAAACCTGACATTTGAAACCTGACACTCCATCCTTCCACATTGGCCCGATCCCCATCCACGGTGATGCCTTGCTCTCGCCGATGGACGGCTATTCCGATTGGCCGTTCCGCTCGCTGTGTCGCGGGCTAGGATCGGCGATCAG
This sequence comes from uncultured Anaerolineae bacterium, assembly GCA_937893815.1. GTDB lineage: Bacteria > Chloroflexota > Anaerolineae > Anaerolineales > UBA11858 > NIOZ-UU35. The sequence goes on from CALCSH010000590.1 coordinate 9,227, forward strand.
CTATACCGAATTCGTCAAGGCCGAGGATGTGCTCAACCGGCGCGAGAAAATTGCGGATAAACTGCGCTTTACAGAGGACGAACGTCCGCTGGCGATTCAGCTTTACGGGGATGATGCCCAGACGATGCGCGAGGCCGCTCTGCGCCTGCAAGATTTGGGGCCTGATTTTTTGGACATCAACATGGGCTGCCCAGCCAAAACGATAGCCAACCGCGGCGCAGGTTCGGGACTGTTGCGGACTCCTGTCAAGGTGGCGCGCATTTTACGAGTTTTAACTACCGCCTTAGCTATTCCTGTGACCGTCAAAATTCGTCTGGGCTGGGACGATGACTGCCTGACCTACCCGCTGATCGCCCGCATCACCGAGGCCGAAGGCGCAGCCCTGATCGCCGTCCACGGACGCACTAAAGTTCAGGGCTACGGCGGCCAGGCCAACTGGGATGCTATTGCCGAAGTGGCGCAGATTGTGAATATCCCCGTGATTGGCAATGGCGATATCAAAACCGCCGCCGACATCGAGACCCTGAAAGAACACACCGGCTGCGCCGCGGTAATGATCGGACGCGCCGCCATCAGCAACCCCTGGATATTCGCCCGGCTTGATCGCACCGAGGTCAGCCCCGAGCAAATCCGCAGCACCCTGCTCGATCATCTGGAGCGCAACCTTCAATTCTATGGCTCAGCGCGCGGGCTGATCCTCTTCCGCAAATACGCTGCCCATTATCTCGCCCCCTACCGGTTGCCGCGCGAGACGCGACAGAAATTGCTAACTCGTGAAACGCCCGCTGAGTTCGTTGCTTTACTCGACGAAATTGAGATTGACGGGAGACCGAAAACGGAGGACGGAAATTTTTAACCTCCGCCCCCCATCCTCCGTCTCCCGACTTTATGCTATAATCGCCGCCATTATGAGTATCGAAGAAACCCTGTCCCCCATGTCCGAAGAAGAAGTCGCCGAGGAACCTATTCTGGAAACTTCGCCCGAAGAGCCGGTTGAAGAAGAGCCAGCCGTGCCTGATGACAGCCAAACGATGATCTTTAAACGATCGCATGTCTATGCCGCACTGTTGCCGCTGGCCTTTGTGATTGGCCTGAGTGTGGGCTACCTGTTTTGGGGCCGCACGCCCGCCGTGACGACTTCCCCCCAAACCGCGGCCCAAGCCCCGGCAGCCGCAGAAAATGCCCCGCAAGAAGTTCGCCGCTACGATGTCCCTGAAGATGATGATCCCGTTTGGGGGCCAGATAGTGCCCCAATCACAATTATTGAGTTCAGCGACTACGAATGCCCCTACTGCCGCAAATGGCATCTACAGATTTGGCCGCAAATTCAGGCCGCCTACCCCGATCAGATACGGTTGGTGTACCGCGATTTCCCACTGAGCAATATCCACTTTAACGCCACTCCCGCTGCAGGGGCCGCCAATTGCGCCGGGGAGCAGGATATGTATTGGGAATACAGCGAAAAACTTTTCTCCGACGAGCAGCCGCTCAACCTGGATACTTATCTCCAATACGCGGAAACACTTGGCCTGGAAATGGCTGATTTCGGCGAATGTCTGGACAGTGGCCGCCAGAAAGATGAAGTTATCGCCGATTATGAGTACGCCGCCAACCTGGGTGTGAGTTCCACGCCAACCTTCTTTGTTAACGGAATCGCCGTTGTCGGCGCCCAGCCCTTCGAAGTTTTCCAACAGATCATTGAAGCAGAATTGGCCGGGGAGATTCCGTAGGTACGGTCGAATCAGTATTCAACGACTCGCGGACAGCCAATCCGAGACTTTTCATCAAGTTATATGAAAGACTCTACTGCAAAAAGCCGATGACGGAGATGTCCGCCGGAATATATGGGGG
>CALCSH010000591.1 GCA_937893815.1 uncultured Anaerolineae bacterium
TCATCAGCAGGTCAAACAGGTTTTTGCCCGTTTCCAATATATATATCTGGAGGCGCAAAGCCTGGTCAACCGCGAGGCTGAAGAGTTGATCGAAGAGGTCATGGATCATTTCAATGCAGCACAGGATGCGCTCCAAAGCGCGTGGGGTGAGGCAAAATGGCGCGAGGGAAGGGCTCACGCCACGCTCGCCGATACTTCGACACCGCTCAGTTCGTACTTTGGGCCTGCCACCGATATTCTGGGTGATGATCTCGCTGAACCATCTCCCGCCAATCTCCCCGATGAATCGCGCGAAACCCTGATCAACGAACTGGGCCGCCTGCGAATGACAGAAATCCAGCGCCAGCTTTTGCTGAGTGCAATCACCGAGCAATGGGTCGAGTACCTGACAAAGGTGGAGGCCCTACGTGTTTCGATTGGGCTGGAAGCCTACGCTCAACGCGACCCACTGGTTCAATACAGGCGACAGGCCTCCGAAATGTTCCAGGTTTTGATGAGCGATATTCGCTCCCAGGTGGTGAGCCGCGTTTTTGCCTATCAGCCCCGCCGCTGGAACGCCAGCCCCCTGGGGGCTGTGGAAGCAGCGAATACAGCTTCTGATACGGTACAAAAATCAAAACCGACAAAAACAAAAAAGAAACGCAAGCGGCATAAGAAGAAATAATCAGCCCCCTCCCGGCCTCCCCCAAATGGTATGGGGAAAAATGTTACGAAAACAGCTGTTTTCTGCTAGAATAAATAAAAAATGAAAAACTACGCCACCACTTCCTCCCTGAATATTTTTATGGTTTTGCCAAAGGTGGAGCTTCATCGCCATCTGGAAGGGTCGCTGCGCATTGAGACAATGCTTGATATCTCACGCGAGCATGGCATTACGGTTCCCAGAAATATCATGCGCCTGAGCGACCTCGTCCAAATCCAGGATGAGGAACCGTATACTTTTGCAAATTTTCTCGAAAAATTCAAAACCTTGCGCCTCTTTTACCGCTCTCCGGAAGTGATCGAACGCGTCACCCGCGAGGCGGTTGAAGATGCGGCACGCGACAATATTCGCTATATGGAATTGCGCTTTACGCCAGTCGCATTGAGCCGTGCTGAACGTTTTCCCCTCCAGGATGTGGTGGATTGGGTTTGCGAGAGTGCCAACAAGGCAGCAGAAAAATTTGGGATCACTGTCAAATTGATTGCCAGCGTCAACCGTCATGAAAGCCTGGAATTGGCAGAACAAGTTGCCTGGATTGCATCCAACTCCCTGGACAAAGGCATCGTTGCTCTTGATATTGCCGGAAACGAAGCAGAATTTTCAGGCAAACCCTTTGCCCCGATCTTCCGCGAGGCAAAAGAATCAGGGCTGAAGATCACCGTCCACGCAGGGGAATGGGCTGGCGCAGAAAACGTCCGGGAAGCGATTGAAGTTCTCGGCGCCGATCGGATTGGTCATGGTGTCCGTGTTATGGAAGATGAAGCCGTGGTTGCAATGACAAAAGAACGCGGTACTTGTTTTGAAGTTTGTGTAACAAGCAATCATCAATCCGGGGTCACACCCACCCTGAAAGAGCATCCATTGCGAAAAATGATCGAAGCCGGATTGAAGACGACCATTAATACTGATGACCCCAGCATCTCAAGAATTTCTTTGAGCAGCGAGTTCCAAATGGTTCACGATCAGCTTGGCATATCGCTGGATGAGCTCAAGAAGCAAACCATGAATGCTGTCAATGCGGCCTTCGTTTCTGATGATGAACACGAAAGACTTGTCAAAGATTTCAAAAAGGGGTTAGAATAGGGGCTATAGATATCTCCTCACCCTAGCCCTTTCCCGGAGGGAGAGGGGATTAATAGGAACGGACAACAAAGGCGCACCTTTGTGTTTTTTCCACCTTTGTGATCGCTAGAAACAATGGTGAGAAAGAAACAAAGGTTTTTTTGTCTCCCTCACCCCCAACCCCTCTCCTCGCGAAGCATCCTCGAAGAGGGCGCAAGCGGGAGAGGGGAGTCTGAGCGAAGCAAGGACGGGGTGAGGGGAGATTTGCGAGACCAGGTGTGCAACGTATCAAAAGCTCCCTGCGGGAGTGCTACGCGAAGATGCAATGCACATCTATCCTATACCTTCTTACAGTCTATGCTCCGTAAGAAGACGAATGATGTTTACCAGTAAGAAAGCTAAAGGAGTTCGACATGACCCAGGATCATTTTAATGCCCGTGATCTACTTATTACCAAAGGTGGTCAGTACACTTTTTATCGGCTGGACGCGCTTGAAAAAGCCGGTTTGGTCCGTTTGAAAAAATTACCCTTCTCGATCCGTGTATTGCTTGAATCTGCCCTTCGTCAGGTGGATGACAAAGGCATTACCGCCGATGATGTGAAACGTATCGCCGCGTGGACCCCAAATGGCGAACGCCTCGGGATCCCCTTCAAACCCTCCCGGGTTGTCATGCAGGATTTTACCGGTGTTCCCGCCGTTGTGGATCTGGCCGCGATGCGCTCTGCGGTGGCACGTCTTGGTGGCGATCCGAAGAAAGTCAATCCACTGGTGCCGGTTGAACTGGTCATCGATCATTCGGTGCAGGTTGATTTTTTCGGCACTCCCGATGCGCTCCAACGCAATACCGAAATTGAATTTCAGCGCAATGAAGAACGCTACGAATTTCTGAAATGGGGGCAGAACGCCTTCGAAAATTTCCGCGTTGTGCCCCCCTCCACAGGGATCATCCATCAGGTCAATCTGGAGCATCTCAGTGAGTGTGTCCCCGCCCGAGAAGTGGATGGCGAATTGCAGACCTTCGCAGATACCCTCGTCGGGACGGATTCACATACAGTGATGATCAATGGACTTGGCGTTCTCGGCTGGGGCGTCGGCGGGATCGAGGCAGAGGCCTCCATGCTCGGCCAGCCCCTCGATATGCTGCTCCCCGATGTGGTCGGTTTCAAACTCTTTGGCGAAATGCAGGAGGGCGTCACCGCCACCGATCTTGTTCTGACCGCCGTCCAGATGCTGCGCGAGCAGGGTGTGGTCGGTAAATTTGTCGAATTTTACGGCCCCGGCCTCGACAGTATGTCGCTCCCGGACCGCGCGACCATCGCCAATATGGCCCCCGAATATGGGGCGACGATGGGCTTCTTCCCGGTGGACGAGGAAACCCTGCGCTATTTGCGATTAACCGGTCGTTCCGAAGAGACGATCGAACGCACAAAAGCCTATCTGACAGAACAGGGCCTTTTCCGGACCAGCGAAACCCCCGACCCGGAATATACTGCCACGCTCGAGCTTGATCTCGGCACAGTTGTACCTTCTCTGGCCGGGCCAAAACGCCCGCAGGATCGAATCGCTCTAACGAATATGAAGCAGGAATTTCAAAAAGCGCTCACCGCCGAAAAAGGTTTCCACGGTTTCGGTTTGAGCGCAGATGAAGCAAAGAAAAAAGCCACTGTCGGCACAAACGGCGGCGGTTATGAACTCGGCCATGGGGCACTGGTGATTGCGGCGATCACCTCCTGCACGAATACCTCCAATCCTTCGGTTTTGGTCGGGGCGGGATTACTGGCAAAGAAAGCGCTCGAATTGGGGCTCGAGGTTGCGCCGCAGGTGAAAACATCCCTGGCGCCAGGCTCACGGGTGGTGACAGAATATCTGCAGCAGGCAAATCTGATTGAGCCGCTCGCCAAGCTTGGCTTCGGGATTGTCGGCTATGGCTGCACGACCTGCATCGGCAACTCCGGTCCGCTTCCCAGCGAGGTGGCGAAAGCAGTCACCAGTGAAAAGCTGATCGCTGCCGCGGTCACTTCGGGGAACCGCAACTTTGAGGGCCGCGTCCACCCGATGGTGCAGGCAAGTTATTTGGCCTCCCCCCCGCTAGTCGTCGCCTATGCGCTGGCTGGCACGGTCGATATCGACCTCGCAACTGAAGCGATCGGGACCGGGGTGGATGGCAATCCCGTCTATCTGAAAGATATCTGGCCCTCCACAAAAGAGATCATGGATGTGGTTGCGGAGAGCGTCAAGGCTGAAATGTTCAAAGAGAAATATGCCGAGGTTTTTGCGGGGGATGAGCTCTGGAATGAGATCAAGGTCAGCGAGGGCGATATTTATGCCTGGGATGACAAGTCGACTTATATCCAGCATCCCCCCTTCTTCCAATCGCTGACGTTGGACCTGCCACCGGTTGAGGATATCCATGGGGCCCGCGTGCTGGCCCTGCTAAAGGATTCGATCACCACCGACCATATCTCACCAGCCGGGAATATCCCCGCGGATGGGCCTGCCGGAAAATACCTGCAATCAAAGGGTGTCAAGGTCAGCGATTTCAACTCCTTTGGCTCGCGGCGCGGAAATGACCAGGTGATGGCACGCGGTACCTTTGCAAATATCCGCCTGAAAAATCAACTCGTCCCCGGTGTGGAAGGCGGCTATACCCGCCACCTGCCGGATGGCGGGCAGAGCTCCATTTTTGATGCGGCGGTCAAATATGCCAAAAATGAGACCCCGCTGATCGTGCTGACCGGCGCCCAATACGGGACCGGCTCCAGCCGTGACTGGGCTGCCAAGGGAACGCTGATGCTTGGGGTGAAGGCGGTTATCGCCACATCCTATGAGCGGATCCACCGCTCCAATCTGGTCGGGATGGGTGTGATGCCGCTCCAATTTGCAGAGGGCGAGAGCGCCGAATCACTCGGATTGACAGGTGAGGAAACCTTTGACATCACAGGCTTAAAAGACAATCTGGCGCCGATGAGCGATGTAACCGTGACAGCGACAAAGGACAATGGAAGTAAAGTTGAGTTCAAAGCCAAAGCCATGCTGAATACCGAAATCGAAGTGGAATACTTCCGCAACGGCGGTATTTTGCACACAGTCTTGAGAAATATGGTTCGTTAGATTGTAGAAAGTAGAGAGTGGGGAGTAGAGCGTAGTTAGAAAAGCAGCCCAGACTTCCGAAGTTTTGAAAACTTCGGAAGTCTTTTGTGTAAAGTAGAAGCCCTCCGGGATTTTGGTCTCGGAGAGCTTTTTTTCATGTACATTACATGAATGGAAAACTATTGATTATTATTGTTCATCCTTTCCTGATGGAATTAGAAAACAGCGTTGCCATAATCTT
>CALCSH010000592.1 GCA_937893815.1 uncultured Anaerolineae bacterium
CACCTGCACGGTAGTTTTTTCAGTGGAGTCAGCATATGTAATTTTTTATAAAGAACACGAAGGGACACAAAGTGTTAAAAAGCTCTCTTCGTGTTTCTTTGTGCTCTTGTAAAAATTTAGTGTGTTCAGACAAGATCGGTATTGAAGAATAACCTATGCCATCAAAAAAACGAACTATCGAAGATGGACTCTACACCCTGGCTTTTTTTCTGGCTTTGGGCGTGCGTCTGTTTAATTTAGGCCGTGCTCCGCTTTCTAACCTCGAAGCGGATGCCGCCCTGCAAGCCTGGGATTTGACTCGCGGATTGCTGCCCGTTTCCGCCGCGCACCCGCTTTATATTTCGCTGACTAGGGTGAGCTTTTCGTTGCTGGGCAGTACGAATTTTATGGCGCGCCTGTGGCCAGCTTTAGCGGGGAGTGTCTTGGTTCTGGTGCCACTGGCGTTACGCAGCAAATTGGGACGCCTGGCTGCTCTGGCGCTGGCCTTTGGGTTGGCGCTAGACCCGGGCCTGGTTGCGCTCTCTCGCCTGGTAAATTCGTCGATGCTGGCTGTGAGCTGTACCGCATTGGCACTGACTCTGGCCTATGCCCGTAAACCCGCCTGGAGCGGAATCTTCGCCGGGCTGGCGCTGCTCTCCGGGCCAGGAGTGTGGATCGGCTGGCTTGGCCTGGGAATCGCCTGGGGCGCGGCGCGATTGGCTGGATTCACCCTGGAGACAGAATCTGCCCCTCGGTCTAAAACAACATCCCCGGAGTCTGAACCGGGCCTGCCCTCTTTTCAGACCGGAATCATCTACGCTGTAGCCAGTATTTTGCTAATAGGTACGCGCTTTTTTACTTATCCCGCAGGTTTAGGCGCTCTGGCAACCTCACTGGGAGCGTTTTTTGCTGGATGGCTTTCTCCTTCAGGAACTCCAGCTTTGCGTCTGTTGGCGATGACCGGCGTGTATACAATTGGTGCATTGATTTTTACGGGTGTGGCTCTCAGTTGGCCGCGCGCACGCCATCGCTGGGTGACCGGTCTGGGCATTTGGGCGCTATCGGCGCTCGTACTGACATTACTCTACCCGGGGCGCACTGCGGCTGATCTGGTTTGGGTGTTGGTCCCGTTGTGGGGCATGGCCGCCGCAGCCTTGGCTGCCGTATTTGCCGATGACCTGCGCCAGCCGATGGTCGCTGGGCAGGCTGCGGCCTGGTTTGTGCTGCTATCGCTGTCCTGGATTACACTGGCGAGCTTGCACCGCACGCTGCCGGAAGGTTACGCGCTGCGCTGGCTGATCTTACTGGGTATCGGTGTGCTGGGTGTGCTCTCAACGGCTTTTGTTGGCCTGGGCTGGTCGTGGGCTATTGCTCGCAGCGGTACGCTACTGGGCATGCTGGCCGCGCTGGTTGTCTACAGTACGGCTGCCATGGTCGGCGCCTCCCAAACGCGCCCGAACAGCCCGGCGGAACTCTGGTCGTCACCGCCCTTAACGGGGCAAGCCGATTTGCTCCTGGCGACTCTGCACGATCTAGCGCTCACCGAACAGGGATTACCCGATCATCTGGAATTGGTTTCTCTGGTGGATCAATCGGCCATGCGCTGGGTATTAAAAGATTTCTCGGAGGTGCGTTATACCTCCGCTCTGGCCGATGCGGAACTACCTCCGGTGGTGATTGCGCCGCAAGAGAGCGAATCGGCCACCTGGGCCGCAGCCTACCGCGGTCAGGATTTCGCCTGGGCGCTTTCTCCGGCCTGGGCAGGCGCGTTGCCCGAAGCCTGGGTTGACTGGTTGGTCTTTCGCAATGCCCCCATCGAGACGGAATATCTCATCCTGTGGGCGCGCGGCGATCTGTTCCCAGGTCAGGAACTGATGGATGCGAACGCCGAAGAATTACCGGTAGAAAAAAATCAGCAAGAACATTAATGGACGGAGATTAGATGAAATTACCCACCACGATAGCGATTGACGGCCCGGCCGCATCGGGAAAATCGACCCTGGCAAAGCGCATGGCCGAGGCTCTGGAATATTTATTTTTCGACACCGGCGTGATGTACCGGGCGATCACGTGCGCTGCGCTGAGTGCCGGACTTTCAATGGATGAGGAAGCAAAGATCACCGCGCTCTCACAAGCTGCCCAAATTGACGTCCAACCTGCCTCGGCAGATGATGGCCGCGATAACGATATTCTGCTCGATGGCGTAGATATTACCTGGGCTATTCGCCGCCCCGAAGTCGATGCCAATGTCTCGGTGGTTTCGGCGTATCCCGGTGTGCGCGCCGCCCTCACCGCCCAGCAGCGACGCATTGGCCAGCGCGGGCGCGTGGTGATGGTCGGGCGCGACATTGGCACCGTAGTGTTGCCTGAAGCCGACCTTAAACTCTATCTGGATGCCTCCGTGGAAGAGCGCGCCCAACGCCGTTATGACGAGCGCCTTCGACGCGGCGATGCGATCAGCCTGGATGTGGTGTTGGCCGATATGCGCAAACGCGATGAAATTGACTCCACGCGCGATATTGCTCCGTTGCGCCCTGCCCACGATGCCGTAATCCTGGATTCAGACCATATGACGATCGAACAGGTTTTCGCATATGCACTGAAACTGGCCCGAGGGGAAGCCGGGTCCGCAGAATGATCATTGCAGATTATCGCCTACCTTTATCTGTGCGGATCACGCGGCCAGTCTTGTGTTCCGTACTCCGGGGGATATTTCATTTGATCAGCCGCGTCTCGATCGATGGCTTGGAGAATGTACCCAAAAACGGAGCATACCTGATTGCTATTAATCATATTTCGCTTTACGATCCACCCTTTGCGGTTTCCTTTTGGCCTATTGCTCCTGAAGTTGCCGGGGCCGCCGACGTATGGCAGCGCCCCGGCCAATCGTTGCTGGCGCGCGGCTATGGGGGGATCAAAATTCACCGCGGGGAATATGACCGCCAAATGATTGATGTGACTCTTAACGTGCTACGTTCCGGGAAGCCCTTGCTGATTGCGCCTGAAGGTGGACGTTCGCATACTCCAGGCATGCGCCGCGCAGAACCAGGAGTAGCTTATTTAATGGACAAAGCCCAGGTGCCCGTCGTCCCTGTGGGTATTGTCGGCAGCACCGATGATTTCTTGTCGCGCGGCCTGCGCGGGCAGCGCCCCGGTATCGAGATGCATATTGGCCCCCCGTTACACCTTCCAGCCGTTACGGGTCGCGGTAAAGCACGCCGGGAGGCGCGTCAAACCAATGCCGATCAGGTGATGCGTGCGATTGCTGCATTGCTGCCACCAGAGTACCGCGGCGCATATGGAGATGGTCTGAAGTATGAGCACGAGCACGTTTAGTAAAAAACACGACACCATCCAACCTTATCAGCATGATGTATGGAAAAATAAACGCCGCGTTCTGCGTTTTTTGCTCAAGAGAGTGGGTTTCCCATTGTGGGTGCGTATCGACAGTATCGAAGGAATGGAGAATATTCCCACGAAAGGGCCTTTGATCTTCATGATTAACCATATCTCTTTCGTGGATTCGTTAATCGTATTACAGACTTCCCCGCGTGATATTGTCCCCATGGCGAAAATAGAAGTCTATGAATATCCCGTGATTGGTATATTCCCCAAGCTGTGGGGCGTGATTCCTGTGCGCCGCGAAGAAGTGGACCGCAGCGCGATTCGACAAGCCCTTAATGTGCTCAAGAATGGAGAAAGTATTCTGCTGGCGCCCGAAGGGACGCGCAGCCCGGCGTTGCAAACTGGTAAAGAGGGTGTAGCTTATCTGGCGGCTCGCAGCGGAGCAACTGTGATGCCGGTGGCAATTGATGGCACAATGGGGCTGCCGGCCTTTCGAACATCGCCGCGTTGGAAAGAGTCGGGCGCCCGGGTTGTTTTTGGCAACCCATTCCGCTATAAAACTGAATTCATTCATGCCCGAGGCCAGCAATTGCGCCAGATGACAGATGAAGCCATGTACCAATTAGCCGCTTCGTTGCCCGAAGAACGCCGCGGTGTGTACGCAAATTTCGACAACGCCACGCAAAATACCATAGAAGGTCTCTGGGAATCCCCTGGTAGTAGTCCAGATTTAGGGGTATAGGGCCTGCTCTGCAGGCCCTATACCCCTAAATCTGGGGTTTCTCACGGCAGTTCCTAAAGACCCACCATAGAAAGGCTTTCAAAGGTGCTATAATTTTTCACATTCTAATGTAGCCATACATGCCCATGTCTCTATTGTTGAGTATCCTCTCCGAAACACCTTTCTTTATCTATCCCGATAGCTGGGAAGGATGGCTGGGGGCATTTTTCTGGCTGACCATAATTGGCCTTTTGTTGGCGTTCTGGCGTGACTACGGCCACAAGTGGGGGCGGGTACAAGGGGTAATTTTTAGTATTTTGCTATTCTTCACCCCCATGCTGGTCACCATTTTGGGATTGAAATTCCCTGGAATAGGTGTTTTCCCGTTACCGGGAGTCATGATTGATACAGAAGGCATGCCGCTGATGATTTTGGCGGCGCTATCCTGGGTATTGGCTGCCGGGCTTGTCGGCCCGTACGCAGCAGTAATTTTGGCGGCTGTTTCCGGGTTGTTGCTGGGTTTGTTAGGAACACATAGTATTTTTACTATTTTGGAATGGGTAACCCTGGCGATTCTAATTTCTGTTCTCAGTCAGCAACGATATCGCACGCCTTTATTCCGCATCTTACGCCATCCCCTTATTGCAACAATTTTCGTCAGCTTGCTGTACCCGTTTTTATATATATTCAGTTCGATTCTGACGGTGGGCGGATCGTTGGCGGTTCGCCTGGATTATGCGATTACATACGTTGGCCCGGCGGCACTGGCGGTGATTGGCCCGGTGGTGATTGCCGGAGTTGTCGCCCAGTTTGTCAAATTTGCGTTTCCTGAACATTGGGGTGGACAACCTCCCTGGCGGCCTTCTCCCTCAGAGAGCAGTCTGGAAGCGCGTTTTTCGTATTCATTGCTCCCTCTGCTGGTAGTTTTATTGTTTGTTTTTGTCATCGGTGATTGGATCGTGGCCGGAAATGCAGCTCAGGAGATGTTGCAAGCACGTATGGCAGCGGCTACCGAAGTCGCAGCCGATGGTGTCCCATTTTTCCTGAATACGGGCCAGAACCTGATTCTCCAGATTGCATTCGATATTGATCTTCAAGATGCCGATGCGGATCTGTTGAAGCAGAAACTAGCGACGGGGTATCGGTCAACACCTTTCTTTCATCAACTTTATATCCTGGATGCCGGTCAAAAACCGGTTGCTGGGTATCCAGCCATGGAGTACGAGTTGCTTTCCAAAACCGTGGAAGAATTACTTGGCATTGAGATGGCCTTGCAAGGCGTTCCCGTTCAAGTTTATATCATTCCCAACCTTGAGGGGGGAAACGAAACCCAAATCTCTTTTATCGCGGCGATCTTCGATGAAGAACATATAGTCGAGGGCGTAGTATTGGGGCGCACAGATTTCATAACCAATCCCTTTGCGCAGGCGATTTTCACCAACCTGAATAGCGCCGCAGATTTGGGAGGGATTGGCTTGTTGGTCGATGAAGCTGGGCAAATTTTATATCAATCTGAAGCCGAATGGCGGTTCCAGCGATACAGCGGACGCGTGAGCAATACCCCGATCTTCTATGATGATTCTGCTCCAGATGGCACGCGCCATTTCATTTATGTGCGACCTACTGTCGGTCGGCCCTGGTCCACCGTGATGATGATTCCGGCGCGCCAAGCCCAACAGTTGGCGCTCAATATTGCTGCACCGGTTTTGGGCATGATCTTCTTGTTGGTGAGTATTGCTGCTATATTAATCCGTTTGAGCTTGCGGATGGTTACATCTTCCCTAAAGTCATTGACGGTTGAAGCCGAACGCATCGCTCAGGGACAATTAGATCATGTTTTAGTGCCAACCGGAGCGGACGAAGCCGGTCGCTTGCGCAGTGCTTTTGAAAAAATGCGCATCAGCCTGAAGGCGAGGCTTGATGAACTGAATCGTTTATTGTTGGTCAGTCAGGGAGTCGCATCGCATCTGGATATTGTGGAAGCCTTGCAACCGATTATTACCTCCGCACTGACTATTGATGTCAGTTCATCTCGCATTGTTCTGTTGCCCGAAATTATCCCGGATAATGGGTTGGATGGCGAGATTCCATCGCACTATGGAGTGGGGAAAGATACGGAATTATTTAGTTATTTTGACGATCAGGTCTTAGCACTGATGCAAAATCATACCAAGGACCATATCGTGCTGACAAACCCGGTGCGCACGCCTTTATTGAATTTTGGCGCTGGAGCGCCGCACTTGGGAAGCATGGTCGCGGTGACGCTGCGTCACGAACGCCAGTATTATGGGGTCTTATGGTTGGGCAGTAGCGAACCGCGCGCCTTCACCGATGAAGAAGTGCAATTCTTGTCGACATTGGGCAGCCAGGCGGCGATGGCCGCAGCCAATGCGCGTTTGTTTATGACGGCGGAGTTGGAACGCGAACGTTTGTCTGCCATTCTGGCTTCTACGCCGGATCCCGTCATCGTAACGGATTCTCAAGATCAGTTGTTACTAGTCAATGAGCGTGCGTGGCAAATTCTGGATCTCGGCGGGGAAAGCAGTATTGGCAAACCTGTTACCGATGTTGTACATCAGCAGGATCTGGCCGATTTATTATGCTTATCGCATGAAATTCATGAATCGATTGAAGTCGCCATTCCCGATGGACGAGTTTTTATGGCAACGGCATCGACCATCCGTGTGGATGATCAGAGTATTGGGCGGGTTTGTGTCTTGAAAGATATTACCCATTTCAAAGAATTGGATGCCCTGAAGTCAGATTTTGTTTCGACCGTCAGTCACGATTTGCGCTCTCCGCTGACGCTGGTGCGTGGGTATACCACCATGCTAGATATGGTGGGTGATCTCAATGAACAGCAAAATGATTATGTGCGCAAGATCATCATAGGTGTTGAGGGAATTTCTCTACTGGTGACGACTTTGCTGGATTTGGGACGTATAGAAGCCGGTGTCGGTCTGAAGGTGGAAATGTTACCAGTTGGCGATATTGTCCAGCGGGTAATCGACGCCTTTCAACTTCAAGCTACCCAAAAACGTATCAATTTACAGGCTGTTATTGCCGAGGATAGCCCTCCGCTGATTGAAGCCGATCAGGCTCTTTTGCAACAGGCGCTGCACAATCTGGTTGAAAATGCCATCAAATACACACCAGATGAAGGCAAAGTAATCGTCCGAATTCAGCCGCGCAATCAGTCATTATTATTTTCGGTGCAAGATACAGGGATCGGGGTTTCGCCGGTTGATCAACCACGGTTGTTTGAAAAATTCTACCGCAGCTCTGACCGCAAAGCAAAGAGTGAGCGCGGCACCGGATTGGGTTTGGCGATTGTAAAGTCGATTGTTGAACGACATGGTGGGCAAATCGGCGTAGAGAGCAAGCTGGGAGAGGGGAGTATCTTCTACTTTGAAATCCCACTTCGCCACGAAGCGAGCAAGTAAGAAGGGTCAGAATCAGTATTCTGGAGTTGATTTTGCGCCTTGACGGTCATTGAGGCTTCTTGTATAATCCTGCCCGCATGTATCATAGTAGTAAAGACGATATAATGGCGAGCGCTTGAGGTTAGAAAACTCATGCGCTTGCTTTTGTTTGTCTGTGGTGCAGCACATTTGTTCGACTTTTGAAAAATAACGAATCAACAAAAAGTATTTGTTGTTATATCCCTCAGGAGGCACGCGCGTGGAAACTAAAGGGCTGGTGTCACTAAAAATTGGATTGGCTTCACCAGATACGATTCGTAGCTGGTCGTACGGTGAGGTACTAAAACCAGAAACGATTAACTACCGTCGATTACGCCCAGAAAAAGATGGTCTGTTTTGCGAGGCAATTTTTGGCCCTCAGCGAGATTGGCAGTGCTACTGCGGAAAGTACAAAAATGTACGTTACAAAGGAATCGTGTGTGATAAGTGTGGGGTTGAAGTTACACGTTCTTCCGTGCGCCGTGAACGCATGGGGCATATTGAGTTAGCGGCTCCGGTTGCGCATATCTGGTATGCCAGGCGTTTGCCATCTCATTTGGGTTTGTTACTTGATATTTCCCGGCGCAATCTCGATCGTGTGCTTTATTTCGCACAATATGTTGTTACCTATGTGGATGAAGATGCGCGTGAGCGTGCCTTGAAGCGTCTCGAAGAAGAATATGTAGGCAGCGACAGTAGTTCCGCTGACGAATCGCATTCGCATCTGGAAGAGCTTCAGGTAGGACGCGATGAACAACTGGATGCTTTGGTTACGCGGACAGATGATGTCAAAGCGCGTTATGATGAATTAATTGCTACTGAACTCGAGCCTGTCATGCAGAAAGGGCAGCAGCTTGAGATGGATTTGCAGGAAAAAATTGGTCAGTCACCACGCCGCGCCATCACTTTCCCGGGAACAGACCTTATCATTGTGGATGCCGGCGAGGAAATTACCAGCCAGCATCTGGGCAGTGTTCAGCAGGTCGTAAAAGAACGCCTGGAAGAAATCGAAAAAGACCTAAAAGACCAGCGCCAACGCGAATTAGAGCATATTAAGCTCGATATGGCGCGTCTACGCGCGGAGACAGAACAAAAGCTCAGCGATGTGCGCGAAGACCTTGAAGGCGAAATCTCCGCATCTCAAACGGAATACCGCCGTTTGCGTGACGAGCTTATGGATTTGCAACCCCTGACCTATATGGGCGAATTGCGCTACCGTGAACTCAAATCGCGCTGGGGACAGGTTTTCCAGGCTGATATGGGCGCAGAAGCTATTCTTGATATTCTGCGACGTTTGGACCTTGATGCACTCACGGATGAGCTGCGTCATACCTTGCGCACCTCGGGTAGCAAACAAAAACGCATGAAAGCTACCCGGCGTTTGAAAATTGCCGAAGCCTTCCGTCAATCCGGTAATAAACCCGAATGGATGAT
>CALCSH010000593.1 GCA_937893815.1 uncultured Anaerolineae bacterium
AATCTTTCCCGCTGGCAGACGTATGGGGATGTGTTGTTTCTCGATCAAAATACACTGAAATTTACCCCCGAGGAGATCTCCAGCTTGTTTCGCGAGCGTTACGAGTATCCGCTAAACGAAAAGGAAGTCAATACTCTTTACACGATCACCGAAGGTTGGGCAATAGCCTTGCAGTTGGCCTGGCAAAGCCTGCGCAGCGGAGCTATTCAGACGATTGAAGAGCTTAGCACCAAGCAGAGTCAATCTTTGAGCGGCCTGTTTGATGTGCTCACGCACGAAGTACTTAATCGTCAGCCGCAAGATATTCAGGATTTCATGCGAGTTTCTTCGATCTTGCGCGTGATGGCTCCGCCGGTCTGCGACGCTTTGCTTCGACGCCAAGATAGTAAAAAAATGCTGGCGGCATTGCATCGCGAAGAGCTTTTCGTTGTGGACGCTGGTGAGGATGGCCTTCGCTATCATCCGATATTTCGACGCTTTTTGTTGGAGCAAAGTCCGCCCGATCAACGTAAAGCCTGGCATCTGCGCGCTGCGGAATATTACCAGCAGCAGGCACAAATTGACGCCGCGATTTATCATCTCTTTATGGCTGAAAAATTTGACCAGGCCGCTGATTTGTTGAGCGCATACGGCGCGCAATTACTGGCGATGGGCCGCCTGGACACGTTATCGTCCTATGTCGATACACTGCCCCCGGAAACCTTGCATCAATATCCATCGTTGCTCTCGTACATGGGCGATCTGGCGCGCTTGCACAGCCGTTTTCAGGAGGCTCTAGGCTGGTATCAACAGGCCGAAGCCTTATGCCGCGAGCGCGGGCTTCCTGATGGAATTGGTCGCGCCCTGCGCGGGCAGGCGCGTGTTTACCTGGATACCGTCAGCCCAAGCCGTGCAGAAGAACTCCTGCAAGAGGCCTTGCGCCTGAGCGATGGTACCGCCGACCGCGAATCTCAAGCGCGCTTATATCAACTCCTGGCTGAAAACAAACTCAATGCTGGAAAACTCGAGGAGGCCGAAGAATTGCGTCGGCAATCTGAAACGATGCGCCGTGAAGGTCCAGCCGATTCGCAGCTTGAAATTCGGGTATTGTTGCGCACTGGCCGCCTTGAGGAGGCTCAGCAACAACTTGAAGCCTTGGTCGAGGCCGAACGGCAAGATCCGGTCCAAACGCCACGCGCCCACCGCGAGACCCAATTGCTGCTTTCATTCATTTATGCCTTGCAAGGGTATCCAGAAAAAGCGCTTCAGGCTGCCTTGCAAGGGACGCAGCGCGGTGAAATTCTCCAGTCTCCCTTTGTGATTGCTGTTGGGTATATGCGCCAGGGCCATGCCCTCATGATGATTCCGCAAGAGGGGCGTTACGCGTTGGCGCGGCAGCGCTTTGAGCAAGCCGTCGAGATTAGCCGCTCGCTGGCGGTTCCACGTTTGAGGGTAGAAGCCTGCTGGGGATTGTGCCGCACCTTTGGGTATTTGGGTGATTTTGCCGAAGCGAATAAGGCCGCTCAAGAAGGTATTGAATTGGCGAACCAGGCTGGCGACGAATGGAATGCTTCGTTAACGCGGCTGGTGATGGGCGCAAATCTGACCCTATCGAAAGAATATGCAACTGCCGCAGAATGGCTAAGCCAGGCGGCGCGCGGCTTTAGTGAGTGCAGCGATCCATTTGGGATTAATGTGGCGCGTTTATGGCTTTGTCTGGGTTGGTATCAACAAGACGAATTTGAGCGTCTGGCTCAAATGCTACCAAAAGTGCTGACCGCCTGCCGGCAACACCGCTACGATTATCTTTTTATCCGCCCCACACTACTCGGGGTTCCCGATGAACGCTTGCTGGTACCGATGCTCATCTATGCCCGCGATCACGAATGGGAAGGCAATTACCCCAACAACCTGCTGCGGACGATGGGCGTTGCGAATATTCGCTTGCATCCTGGCTTTCAACTGCGTATACATACCCTGGGTGGCTTTCAGGCCTGGCAAGGCGCAGATGAAATTCCGCATGGGGGATGGCGGCGCGAAAAATCGCGCCAACTCTTCCAGGTACTGTTGGCAAATCGGCACACCCAATTGGCTCGCGAGCAATTATGCGAGCATCTCTGGCCGGGTGCCGATCCTGATATTTCGCAGCGCAATTTCAAAGTTGCCCTGAGTACACTCTATTCTGTGCTGGAGCCAGAACGTTCTGCAGGCAGCGAATCGGCTTTTGTGGTACGCGAAGGCACTAACTATGGCCTGCGCCCCGATGCAGACATCTGGCTTGATGTTGATGCGTTTACCTGGGCCGCAGAACAGGCTGAAAGCGCCCTCAATGGCAACCCCCAACAGGCGCTGACGCTGATGAAGAGGGCGCTGACCTTCTATCAGGGTGAATTTTTGCCCGATTCGCGCTATGAGACCTGGGCCGCAGGAGAGCGAGAGCGGCTGGCGGTCATCTATCTGCGCACTGCCGATCATTATTGCAAACTCAGCCTTGAATTCGGCAACCCGGATGAGGTGATTGATCTGTGCCAGACCATTTTGGTTTACGACAATTGTTGGGAGCGCGCCTACCGCCACATGATGCTGGCCTATGAGCGCCTGGGCGATCACGGCCAAATTGCCCGCACCTATCAGCGCTGTGCTGAAACTTTGGCCGAAGAATTGGATGTCTCCCCCGCCCCGGAAACCGAAACGCTATACAAGCGGCTGATCACAGCCAACCCATAATTGTTTTGTAACCCACCGGTTACGGCCCTTTGCTATGCTGATCTGGCAAAGGGCACTGTATTTAAGTTTGGAGTGTGTGTATGGAAAATGAGCATCAACCGGACATAACCTCGTTTGTCATTCGTTTTGTGCGCGAACAAACCAAAACACCCGAAACGCCTTCGCCGTATCGGGGATCAATCCGCCACATCCAAACCGATGAGGAGTGTGTCTTCACTCGCTGGGAAGATGCTGTAAATTTTATTCGAAACTACGTTCCCGTAGAAACAGGAGATGCAAATGCGATTACAGGATAAAGTATGTCTGATCACTGGAGGGGCCGCCGGAATTGGCAAAGCGACTGCCAAGCGGTTTGCCGAAGAAGGAGCAAAAGTTATCATTGCCGACCTGGTAGAGGATGCCGGTCAAAAAACAGCGGCAGAACTCGGGGCGGATTTCTATAAAGTGGACGTGGCCGACAGGCAGGATGTGCAAAACTGGGTGGATGCTGTCGTCGAGAAATATGGCCGCGTCGATGTCATCATCAATAATGCCGGCGTGCTGCGTGATGGCCTGTTTGTCAAAGTCAAGGATGGCGAACTCGTCAGCCAGATGTCAGAAGCCAATTTCGATCTGGTGATTGATGTTAATCTTAAGGGCGTTTTCAACTGCGCCCAGGCTGTCGCCCCTTATATGATCAAGCAAGGCGGCGGGGCGATCCTCAACACCACTTCCATCGTCGGGCTGGATGGCAACTTTGGGCAGACCAATTATGTAGCCTCCAAAGCCGGGGTGATCGGCATGACCAAAGTCTGGGCGCGCGAATTGGGCCGCCATCAAATCCGCGTCAACGCCGTTGCGCCGGGCTTCACGCTCACCGAAATGGTCAGGCAAATGCCCGAAAAAGTCCTCGACGGCATGATCGCCAAAACCCCCATGCGGCGCATGGGCGAACCTGTTGATATTGCCAACGCCTTCCTCTTCCTGGCCTCCGATGAAGCCGCTTTTATCTCCGGCGTCACCCTGCGCGTGGATGGCGGCATCGTTGTCGGCACCTGATATGACTCGAACCGCACAGATTCTCTCTACGGGCAGCTATGTGCCCGACCGCGTTGTCACCAACGCCGAAATTGACCAAATGCTTGGTGAGTCGACCAGTCAATGGCTGCTTGATAATGTTGGCATCGAAGAACGCCGCTGGATGTCGCCGGAGCAAACCACTTCGGATTTAATCGTCGAGGCCAGCCGCAAAGCCTTGCAAAAAGCAGGCGTCTCGCCCGCCGAAATTGATCTGATTATCGTCTCCACCGACACCCCCGACTACCTCTCCCCCAGCACATCGATTGTCGTGCAGCACAAACTTGGCGCGGAAAAAGCCGGCTGCTACGATGTCAACAGCGCCTGCGCCGGATGGGTGACCGCCCTCGATCAGGGGGCGCGCTATCTCGCCACGGAAGACAGTTTCCGCTATGTGCTGGTGGCTGGCGGCTATGGCATGAGCCGCTATATCAATCAGGCCGATAAGAAGACCGCTAATCTCTTTGCCGATGGCGCAGGCGCGGCACTGCTGGGGGTAGGCGACTCTCCGGGGTTTTTGGCAAGCAATCTGCTCGCCAAGGGTGAATATCACGACGCTTTGGGAATCTACTGTGGGGGCGCCTCCCGCCCCGCCACCGCGGAAAATATCGCCGAGCATGGCAAACCCGTCGTCGAGTTCGTCAAAAAATTCCCAAAAACCTTCAATACCGAATATTGGCCCAAGCTGATGCAGGGCGCGCTCGATAAAGTCGGTCTTACCTTTGATGATATTGATCTTTATCTCTTCACGCAGCTCAATTTGCGCACCATCGAGTATATGATTGATTTGCTCGGACAGCCCATCGAGAAAACACATTGGGTGATGCATAAATGGGGCTATACCGGCTCACCCTGCGTGATTATGGCGCTGGACGATGCTATCGAGCAGGGACGCGGCCCGAAACCGGGCGAGAAGATACTGTTCTGTGCCAGCGGAGGCGGGATCAGTATGGCGGCGTCGGTATGGCAGTGGACAACAGGATAAGCTATGGCTGAAAATGATAAGCTCGCCCCAAATCGCAGTGGATTTGTTCCGGTAGAAAACGGCACGCGCCAAATTTATTGGGAATACTTTGGTAACGGTGACAAAGAAGTTGTGGTTTTTCTCAACGGCCTGGCGATGCTGACCAAGTCGTGGTATCGCACCGTGCCATTTTTACATCCCGATTATGACATCTTGCTCTATGATTATTTCGGGCAGGGGCAATCTTCGCAGGAAGACGAACCCTACTTTATCTCGAAATTCGCCGATTATCTTGTGATGGTGATGAATGCCGCCGGGGTCGATAAAATCCACCCCATTGGAGTTTCGTATGGCGGCTTTATTGGGGCCGAGTTGGGCCGCCTGCACCAGGATCGCCTGCACACGTTGATTCTGTCGGGCATTCTGCTCACCCGCGAGACGCTTTTCCAAATGTATCAGGATATTTCGCTGCGCTTCTATCACTCTACGGATGAAGTCTTTGATATTTACACCCAATATCTCTATGAGAAAACATTTGGCGAAAATATCTCGCGCAAGATTTACGGCCCTGCCATGGATGCTGGCCGCTATAAATTCTATGACCGCTATAAAGATAAAAAATATTGTCTGGTGCGCCTGACAGAAGCCCAAAACCCTTATTTCGAAAATATTGATGCCAACCCCGATGCTTACCGCAACGTGCAAACCCCCACGCTAATTCTGACTGGCGAGCAAGACCGCGCTATCCCGCCCTGGCAGCAGACCAAAATGGTCGATATTCTGCCCAACAGCCGCCAGATCATGATCCCGGAATGCGGCCACATGACCTATATGGAACGCCCGGATATTTTCTGGCCGGTGGTGAGGGCGTTTTTGCAGGCGAAGTCAATAAAGTTTGAGGTATTAAAGTAGGAAGTACTCATGAGCGAGAAAGTTTTGAATTTTGGAAAAAGACATTGGTGCATAAATCGAAGCAAAAATTCTTGAACTCAGGCGAATGATTTATGCGCTCATTAACAGTTTACCGAAATAAAGTGAGAAGTAAGAAGTTGCTTTCCACTTCCTGCTTCATAGCGCGGCCTCCAGCCGCAACCAAAAATTAACCGCGGAGATCGCTGAGTTCGCGGAGAAAAAACACAGAAAAACTCAGCGCTCTCCGCGTGCTCTGCGGTGAAAGATTTGCGCGAATGAGGCAAATGTTTCGTGGTAATACTATACTTCCCACCAACCGGAGGTTCCCATGTATATTGGCGATTATCTTGGACGAAGAGAAATTTATTCCCCGGACACGCTGGCAATCATCGATGCTGGTAAAGACCCCGAGCTACGGCTGACCTACAAGCAATGGAACCGGCGCGTCAACCGGCTGGCAAACTGGTTGAGCGATACCGCAAAAGTCGGCTTTCGCGACCGGGTAGCCATTTTGGCGCGTGATGGCATTGAACATCTCGATTCGTTTTATGCCTGCGGCAAGTTGGGCGCTATCCATACAGCACTCAACTGGCGGCTACACTGGCGCGAACTTATTGCCCTGATCGAAGATACGCAACCCAAAGTGCTGATCTACTCCGACGATTTTATCGACAGCGTGCGCGAAATCGAAAAAGCCATCCACGCCACCGGCTACCGCATCCCCTTCTACCTGCACATCGAAGGCCGGGGCATCGCCAACAGCCTGCATTTTGAAAGCACGCTGCAAAGCGCGCCCGATACCCCGGTGAGCAACGACCGCGTCACCAAAGAAGATATTGCCTGCCTGCTCTTCACCGGCGGCACCACCGGTCTGCCTAAAGGCGCGCAGATCAGCCATCGCCAGATAGCCTGGAACGTTCTCAACACCGTGATCCACGATCTGGCACACGACGACACGTACCTGTGCGTTTTTCCGCTCTTCCACGCCGGAGGGCTGTTCGCCTACGTTTCTTCGCAGATCGTCTTTGGCAATACTACCATTTTGACGCGCATCTTCGACCCCGAACAGGTGCTGAATCTGATCGAGCGTGAGCAAGTCACCGTTTTTGCAGGCGTGCCGACCATGTATCAGGGGCTGACTCAGGCCCCCAACTGGGATTCTGCCGATATGAGCAGTTTGCGATTCTGCACCAGCGGTGGCGCTCCGCTGCCAGTTCCCTTGGTGGAGCAATATACCCGCGAGAAAGGTATCCGCTTTAAGCAGGGCTTCGGCATGACGGAATTCGGCCCGGGGTTGTTTGCCCTGCCCCCGGAGGACGCCATCCGTAAAGCGGGCAGCATTGGCAGGCCGAACTACTTTGTGGATGTGCGCATCGTCGATGAATACAATCGACCCCTGGGGCCAAATCTGCCCGGGGAACTGATTCTGCGCGGGCCTTCGGGATTCTCCGGGTATTGGAACAACCCCGAGGCCTCGTCCGCCGTACTCGATGATGATGGCTGGTTCCACACCGGGGATATCGTCGAATATGATGACGAATGGTACTTCTACGTCCGCGACCGCAAAAAAGATATGTTCATCTCCGGCGGGGAAAATGTCTACCCGGTGGAAATCGAAAATGTGCTCTATAAACATTCGGCGGTACATATGTGCGCGGTAGTCGGCCTACCCGATGAGAAATGGGGCGAAGTCGGGCTGGCTTGCGTAGTGCTCAAGCCGGGTGCGGATACATCGGAAGATAGTTTGATGGAACACATGCGCTCGCACCTGGCACGCTACAAAGTGCCCAAGCGCGTAACGATTATGGAGGCGCTGCCGCTTTCGGGTATGGGTAAAATTTTGAAGCGCGAACTGCGTGAAAAATTCATAGGACACGAATAAACGGGCAAAATTTCACCGCTGAGTACGCGGAGAACGCAGAGTTTCCGATCTTTTTCTGGCTTCTCTCAGCGGTCTCTGCGCTCTCTGCGGTAAGTATTGGCTCGGCCGGATGTCACCAATGCTTTGCAGGGAGACAACCAAATTCCATTTTTAAGGAGATTAGTCACATGAACAAGAAAAAACTCAGTCGCGGCGTGGCACTGGTCGGCGCGGGGATGAGCAAATTTGGCGCTTTCCCCGGACTTGCAACGCGCGACTTGTTTGTAGAAGCCTTTCAAGAAATGCTCGGCACGGTCGATAAGGGCATTGACCCCAAGCGTATCGAAGCCCTGTATATTGGCAATTACAGCAGCGACCTGTTCGAACATCAGGGACACACCGCGCCAATTATGGCCGACTGGGTTGGACTTACCCCGCGTCCAGCGACCCGCGTGGAAGATGCCTGCGCCAGTAGCGGTGTTGCGCTGCGGCAGGGCATTATTGCCATTGCCTCGGGGCTGTATGATATTGTGCTGGTCGGCGGTATCGAGAAAATGAGCGACCTGCCCACCGCTGAAGTCACCGATACTCTGGCAACCGCCAGCGATATGCTCTACGAAATTCCGGCGGGATTCACCTTCCCCGGCTTTTATGCAGCGATGGGAACTGCCTACATGCACCAGTACGGCGCAACGCCGGAGAGCTTTATGCGCGTGGGCATCAAAAATCACACCAACGGCGCTCTCAACGAAAAGGCGCAATTTGGCAGCACCATCCGTCAGGTGATGGAAGGCAAAATTGCTGGCGCAAAGGCCAAAGGCCGACCGTTGCCAACCTGGGCCGACGAGATGGAATTTTTACACGACAATCGCGCCAATCCGATTATCGCCTGGCCGATGCGCCTGTTTGACTGCTCCCCCATCTCGGATGGCGCGGTAGCTCTGTTGCTGGTGAGTGATGAAATCGCCAAACAATTCACCCATGATCCACTGTATATCATCGGCTCCGGGCAAGCCAGTGATGTGGCGTTGCACGACCGCCAAGTGCTGACATCCATCAAGGCGGCACGGCTGGCGGGGCAAGAAGCCTACGAAATGGCGGGAGTAAGCCCTCAGAACATTCAGGTGGCCGAAGTGCATGACTGCTTCACGATTGCCGAGATTATCGCTACCGAAGATTTAGGATTCTTTGCGCCGGGCGAGGGCTATAAAGCCGCCGAGAATGGCGAAACCGCCCGTACAGGCTCACGACCGATCAATACTTCCGGCGGGCTAAAATCCAAAGGCCATCCGGTAGGAGCTTCGGGAGCCGGACAGGCGGTTGAAATCTGGAAGCAACTGCGCGGCGTCGCCGGTGAGCGTCAGGTAGCGGGCAATCCACGCCTGGGGTTGACGCATAATGTTGGGAGTACCGCCCTATCCTGCGTGGTACAC
>CALCSH010000594.1 GCA_937893815.1 uncultured Anaerolineae bacterium
CAGTAACTCGTAGATTTCTTCCGGATTGGCGATATTGCGTAGCACAAGCGTCAGTCCGGATGGATCTTGCCCGCGAATGGTAATATCACCCATTCCCATCAGGCGCTCCCCCATATTTTGTTTGAAATCAATATCTTGAATGCGAATTAGTTCGTAATTCTCTACGTTGCGGGCGATCATCCCCGAGATAACTTTGATACGCTCGGTTGTGATGACATAAGATTCAACAACGGATAAGAATGGACGGCCTTTCCACAAGATTTTCTCCCCTGTTTCCAGAGTCGGGGCGACGGCATCACTTTCCATTTCGGACCCGATCATGGAATCAAAAGTGACCAACACGCTTTCCGCAATTGCACTGACCAGAGCTTCCTGATCTTCCTTGTTGATCGTGGATAGATTTACGTGACTTTGGGCTATGGCTTGCCAAATGCTAGCGATGACTTGCGCACGGATTTTATCAACAGTCATTGTGACCTCCGGATTGAGGGATAAGTTGGATATACACGTATTGTACTCGCGATTGCCGACTTGAAGACAATTTCTGGCTCTTTGGGAACTGCCGTGGTAGTTATCCGTTGAGAAAGGCAATCGCAGTTTTCCCTTTACGGCAATGATCCCGCTTTTCATTCGCCCATCGGCGGCATTCAGGAATATCCAATCTTCGCCGGGCTGGGTACACCCACCCGGGTTATTGATCTTGAATCCGGCCAGGCACGAATGGCGACCTTTCAGGATACACTCGAACATATTATCTTGATCAACGCTTGCGAGAATATCCACAACTCGCAGATGGATGTGTGGCCGGATGATATCTCGATGACTACTATCCATAGTGAGTCCATTTGGGCCTGGGCGCACCATAGCCGCAAAGCGTTTGGGATGAGTTGCTATGGTTATTTGCCAACGTTGGATATGATGCGAATGATGACAATCGCTGTTGGGGGCCAAACGGAATTGAGAAAACATCCGCACTTTATGACGATTTGCTCGGTGGTCAGCCCGTTGCAGATGGATCAGGCCCAGGCGGAAGGTTTGGTTCCCTGACCTGGGTTGTTGTATTGCTGGGTATCTCTGTATGGTCAACAGAACAAGTTGGGTTGGCCAATCTGCTGGCGGCGTTGGCGGGCTTTGGAATCGCAACCGCGTATGTTGTGCCCTGGTCGATGATCTCGGATGTGCTGGAATATGATCAAGTTCGTAGCGTACAGCGACGAGAGGGTTCGTATTATGCCTTTGCATCCTTTTTCCAGAAGCTGGCTACCGGAGCGGCCCTGTGGGGCATGGGGCAGACTTTGGCGCTGACGGGCTATATCAAACCCATGATCAGAGCGGCAACGCCCCAATACAGCCCCCAGAAGCGATACAAGCCATTCGCTACTTCGTTGGCCCAATCCCGGCCTAGCTGCTTTTCTCCGCGGTCATCTTTGCTTGGCGCTATTCGATCAGCCGGGAAAGTCACCAGGCGACAGCTGCTCTTTACTTTGCTCAATGCCGGGGATCATTTGATTGCCAGCGAGGTGTGTTATGCCGGTTTGGTGGAATTGTTGGGGAAGCATTTGCCGCGCTTTGGGGTTGAAGTCAGCCTGGTCGATACCAGTGACCACGCACAGGTGCAGTCCGCCTTGCGCCCCAACACCAAACTGATTTATGTGGAGACCCCGGCCAATCTCGTTCTGCGTATAGCCGATATTGCGAAACTGGCGGCGATTGCCCATCAGGCCGGAGCGGAAATGGCAGTCGATTCGACCTGGGCAACCCCGTCCCTGCAAAACCCCTGGCACTTGGCGCCGACTACGTCATTCACAGCCTGACAAAATTCATAAACGGACATGGTGATGCGCTGCGTGTGCGCACCTTCAAAAGGCTCGCTTGGCCCGGCGGCGTATCAATTGATGAAGGAACTCGCCAAGGATTGATCTGAACAAAAAAGGCATCCCAGCTTTTGGCTGGGATGCCTTTTTTGTTTGATCACCTGTAGGTATTGACTAACCTTCGTTGCCGCCCGGACGTTGGCCGCCAGGGTTTCGCCCTCCGGGGAATTGACCACCATCAGGCCCGCCGTGGAACTCGCTGCTGCCGATCTGATCGGCTTGCTCCTGGGTGATGACACCATCGGCGATGGCTTTTTCCAGGGCGGCTTGCTGTGCGGTCTGCATGGCGGTCTGGAAAACTTCCTGCGTGATGTCCAATTCATCGAGCAAGTCAGGAATGCGCTGCCCATCTTGCTGAGCCGTCTGCCACTCGTCTACACTGATGCCCAGGGCCGCGGCGATCATCGCATCGCGGTCCATATAATCCCGCAGTCCTTGCCGGGCTATCGCCAGATCATATTCTTCCTGGGTGAGCTTGCCATCGGCCAGTGCCTGATCCAGCGCTGCAGTATGGGCGCTCTGTTGGGCGGCGGCGAGAGCATCTTCGCTGATGCCCAGGGCTTCGGCTAGTGCAGCCTGAAAATTATCGCCAGGACCGGGGTTGGAAGAGCGTACGCTTTCAAACACGGCCTGAAGCTCATCGGTGCTGATGCCCAACGCATCGGCAAGATATGAATTGCCGCTAAACCCATCCGCAGCGCCGCCTTTGCCGCCGGGGCCGGGGGCATGCTCAGCATTGTAGGGAGTGAAGGCCAGGGCACTCAGCGAGAGAACGGCTATGGCGCCGATCATCAAAATATTGAACCATTTTTTCTGAAACATCGTTTATCTCCTTTGTGATACGAATGTTTTTTTCCGAAGGTTTGTTCGGAGTGACTAAAGGATAGCAAATAGATATTTAGAAGTTATTTAGATGAAATGAAAAGGTTGTGGTGATTTGTTAAGTGGAAGATGAGTTTTGTATTAAAATAAATAAGAAATCATCGACAAATTTGGCGTGTTTCACACTATGAGGATAATACG
>CALCSH010000595.1 GCA_937893815.1 uncultured Anaerolineae bacterium
TTGCGGGCAGGCGTGTACATGTTTGGCGAAGGCGGTTTCATCACCAAGTACGAAACTGTCATTGGCGAGAAAATGATCTACGTGATGACAGGCGGCGAGTTGAGCCAACCGACCTGGGTTGATGAGCAATATATCCTCGACCTGGAACGCGAAGCCTTCCTCTCATTATGTGGAGAGCAAAAGACCCAGGAGCGTGTGTGGAATATGCTCCAGACGGGTAAGGTTTTGAGGAATTAGGAGACAAAATGATGAAAAACAACCTCTCCCCATCACACGATCCCGTCATCGTTGCGGCGGCACGCACACCGATTGGCCGGGCGAAGAAAGGCAGCCTGGCAACCGTGCGCCCGGAAGATATGGCCGCCGCTGTGATTCAAGAGCTACTCAAACGCGCCACGCCGCTTGATCCGGTTGAAATTGATGACCTGATCATTGGCTGCGCTTTCCCTGAAGGCGAACAGGGCATGAATATGTCACGCCTGATCGGCTTTCGGGCTGGATTGCCGATTTCGGTGCCGACTGAAACCATCAACCGCTTCTGCTCATCGGGTTTGCAGAGCATCGCCCACGCCGCCATGGCAATCATGGCTGGACAGATCGAAGTCGCTATTGCGGGTGGCGTCGAATCGATGAGCATGGTACCGATGACAGGCTACAAATTCGCCCCGACACCCTACCTGGCCGCCAACCACCCGGAGGCTTTCACCAGCATGGGCTTGACCGCTGAAAATGTGGCCGAACAGTACGGCATCAGTCGTGAAGATCAGGATGCTTTCGCCTTCCGCAGTCACAAACTGGCGAATGAAGCGGTCACGTCCGGGCGCTTCGACCCCGAACTGGTTCCGATAGATGTTGAAATCGTCGAACCCGGCTCCAATGGCAAAGCTAAAACCAAAAGCTTCACCTTCAGCCGTGATGAAGGTCCGCGCGCCGATACAACCATTGAAGCGCTGGCAAAGTTGCGCGCTGTCTTCAAAGATGGCGGCAGTGTCACAGCAGGTAACTCATCCCAAATGTCGGATGGTGCCGCGGGCGTTGTGATCATGTCCAAGGCCAAAGCCGATGCATTGGGGCTTAAGCCACTGGCGCGCTTCATTTCGTTCGGCGTTGCCGGGGTGCCCCCCGAAGTTATGGGTATCGGCCCTATCGCGGCAGTACCCAAGGCCCTGAAAATCGCCGGGATGTCGCTGGACGAGATTGGCTTGATCGAGTTGAATGAAGCCTTTGCCGCTCAAGGATTGGCCGTCATGCGCGACTTGGGCATGAATGAGGAGATCACCAACGTCAACGGCGGCGCGATTGCCCTGGGGCATCCCCTGGGGGCAACTGGCGCAAAATTGACCACCCAACTGCTTTACGAAATGAAACGGCGTGATGTCGAATGTGGTATGGTTACAATGTGTATCGGCGGCGGCATGGGCGCGGCGGGCATTTTCGAGAATTTGGGCTAAATGATGATCGAGCACAAGGGCCACATAGTTTTCTCTCTGTGAACGTTGTGCCTTTGTGGTGATTTTTTTTACAAGGAGTCATATTATGAGCGATTACAGCGTGAAAGAATTGATTTTCAACCACGAGAAAGCCTTCCGTTCCGATAAAGCAGTCGGTGTTGAGGCCGTGATCCAGTATCACCTCACCGGCGATGAGGGCGGCGATTACGTCATTTATATCAAGGACGACGCTTGCAAAGTCGAAGATGGCACCACCGACAACCCCACAATGACCCTCACAGCCGATGGTCGCTATTTTGGCGATGTGCTGCTCGGCAAGGAAGATGGCATGAAGGGCTTCATGCAGGGCAAACTCAAGCTGGCCGGTGACCTCAACCTGGCAATGAAATTGACCACATTCTTCAAGATGGGCTAAAACAAAAAACAGAGCCTGAGCAAAACACCGCTCAGGCTCTGTTTTTTTAAACCTTGGCGATAGATTTTATTCCTCGTAGGGTACTTCCACAATAGTTGCTTTAATATCGGCGAACAGAGCGGCGATTTCGGTCTGCACTTCCTTAACAGCGGCGTCCAATGGAACCATACGTTTGTCTTTTTCGCTGCGGCGTTTAAATTCCACCAGACCGTCTTTCAGGCCACGCGCCCCCACTGTAACGCGAAGGGGCAGCCCGATCAGATCGGCATCGTTGAATTTTACACCGGGGCTGTCGTCGCGGTCATCGAAGAGTACTTCCACGCCAACAGCTTGTAAATCGGTGTAGAGTTGATTGGCAGCAATGACCACGGAATCGTCATTTTTCCCCGCCAGCAACACCAAATGCACCTGGTAAGGGGCTACAGTAATCGGCCAGATCAGACCATATTCATCGTTATGCTCCTCCGCCGCCGAAGCCAGCAGGCGCCCGCTGCCAATACCATACGATCCCATAACCACTGGTTTTTCTTTGCCATCTTTGCCCTGGAACATGCAACCCATCGAGTCGGAGT
>CALCSH010000596.1 GCA_937893815.1 uncultured Anaerolineae bacterium
ACGAGATTGGCCGAAAATTGAGAAAAGTCAAAATCATTTCAGCGAATGGACAGCAGTGAGACAGATATAAATTATTTTTTATGAGAAAGCCAGGAATGCAAGAATGACTCTACTGCAAAAAGCCGATGACGGAGATGTCCGCCGGAATATATGGGGGGGGTGGCTTCGCCACCCCCCCATATATTCCGGCGGGAACACCTGCACGGTAGTTTTTTCAGTGGAGTCAAGAATAAATCATGGTTTTCAGGCTTCATCATAGAAGGATACACAATATGACAAAAGCTTTAATCACTGGAATCACTGGACAGGACGGCTCGTACCTGGCGGAGTTACTGCTCTCGAAAGGCTATGAAGTTCACGGCATTGTGCGCCGCGCAAGCACCTTCAGCACCGGGCGCATTGACCATCTGTACCGCGATCCGCACAACGGTGAGAAAGCCCAAATGCGCCTGCATTACGGCGATCTTGCCAGTTCTGACAGCCTGCAAAATGTAATTCAGTCGGTTGAACCGGATGAGATTTACAACCTGGCGGCACAGAGTCATGTGCGCGTCAGCTTCGATATGCCCGAATACACCGGCGATGTCACCGGCATCGGCACATTGCGCATTTTAGAAGCCATCCGCCGTTCCGGGCGAAAGGTGCGTTTCTATCAGGCCTCCACAAGCGAGTTATTCGGCAGCGCCAAGCCACCGCAGAGTGAAGCCACGCCCTTTGAGCCGCAAAGCCCCTACGCCGCGGCTAAAGCCTATGCCCATTGGGTGACTAAGAATTACCGCGATGGTTACGATATTTTTGCCAGCACGGGCATTCTCTTCAATCACGAGTCTCCCCGCCGGGGTGAGACCTTCGTCACCCGTAAGATCACGCGCGCGGTCGCGTCGATTCTGGCCGGGAAGCAGAAAAAACTCTATCTGGGTAATCTCGACTCCAAGCGTGATTGGGGCTATGCTCCCGAATATGTCGAAGTGATGTGGCGCTTGCTGCAACTCGATCAGCCCGAAGAAATTGTTATTGGCACGGGCGAAGCTCACACTGTGCGCGAATTTCTGGCCGAAGCCTTTGGTTACGTTGGCCTGAATTACGAGGATTATGTCAAAATTGATCCGCAGTACTTCCGCCCCACCGAAGTGGATTATTTGCTGGCCGAGCCGACCAAAGCGCGTGAACTGTTGGGCTGGGAGCCGAAAATTCGCTTCCACGAGTTAGTGCGCATTATGATGGATGCCGATTTGGAATTGTTAGGATTAGAAGTTCCCGGCGAGGGCAAACGCCTGCTGGCCGAGCGTTTCGACGGCTGGCACCGCTGGGAAGACCAAGTTATTAGTATGGACAGGTGAACATGGAAAACTCATACCCGAATCCGAAAGAATTTTGGGCCGGACGCCGTGTGTGCGTGACCGGCGGGGCTGGCTTTTTAGGCTCGTTTGTGCAGGCAGAGTTGCGAGAACGCGGCGCGACGGAGATTTTTATCCCCCATATTGAAGATTACGACCTGACGCAGGCGAGCGACATCCAGCGCATGTTGGTGGAGGCGCGCCCCGATGTGATTATCCACCTGGCAGCGTTGGCCGGTGGCATTGGGGCCAACCGCGCGCGCCCGGTGGAGTTCTTCTATAAAAACCTGATGATGGGCGTCCCGCTGATGCACGCCGCCTGGGAGCAGGGCGTAGAGAAATTTGTTGCCATTGGTACAATTTGCGCCTACCCCAAATTTACGCCGGTGCCTTTCCGCGAAGAAAACCTGTGGGATGGCTACCCCGAAGAGACCAATGCCCCTTACGGTCTGGCGAAGAAAATGCTATTGGTGCAGGCACAGGCCTACCGCGAGCAATATGATTTCAACGCCATTTACCTGCTACCGGTGAATCTCTACGGGCCGCGTGATAACTTCAACCTGGAGACTTCGCACGTTATCCCGGCGCTGGTGCGCAAAATGATTAAAGCCCAGCAGAGCGGTGACGCTGAAGTTGTCCTGTGGGGCGATGGCTCCCCGACGCGTGAATTCTTCTACGCCGGGGATGCGGCCCGCGGTATTGTGCTGGCCGCCGAGCGCTACAACGGCTCCGAGCCGGTCAACCTGGGCGCAGGAATGGAGATCAGCATCAAAGATTTGGCTGAGATGATTGCCCGCCTGACGGGCTTTGAGGGCAAAGTTGTCTGGGATACCAGCAAACCCAACGGTCAGCCCCGCCGCGGTCTCGATACCAGCCGCGCCAAAGAGTTTTTCGGCTTTGAAGCGCAAATGTCGTTTGAAGAAGGTCTGAAACGGACGATTGAGTGGTTCCGCCAAAATCAAGATTCTATTGCATGATATGAGTTGAAAGTTGAAGGTTGGCAGGTTGAAAGTTGTATTTGAGCCTGTAACCTTCAACCTGCAACTTGCAACCATTATGACCGAAACATCTCTTACGAAAGAATTACTGCCCGAAACGATCCTCCTGCGCCCCACGCGCGGCTGGACGGCGTTGAATCTGGGCGATTTGTGGCGTTATCGTGAGTTAATCTATTTTCTCACCTGGCGCGACATCAAGGTGCTCTATAAACAGACCGTGCTGGGTGCGGCCTGGGCCGTACTGCGCCCGGTAATCACCATGATCGTCTATTCGCTGATTTTTGGTCAGCTCGCCAACCTGGATTCACAAGGTGTTCCGTATCCGATCTTCACCTATGTGGCGCTGCTGCCCTGGCAGTTATTCTCCAAAGCCATGACCGACACCGGGCGCTCGATGGTTTCCAATCGCAATATGATTACCAAAATCTATTTTCCGCGGTTGGTGATTCCAGTGGCGACAGTACTCAGCGGGTTGGTGGATTTTTTCATCGCCTTCGTGATTTTGATCGGGATGATGTTCTACTACAAAATTCCCCTGACTCCGGCCATCTGGACGCTGCCGCTCTTTTTGTTGCTGACGATGGTCACGGCGTTGGGTGTGGGTTTGTGGTTCTCGTCGCTAAATGTGCTCTACCGCGATGTGGGCTATGTGTTGCCCTTCCTGACCGAGATGTGGAAATACCTCACCCCGGTAGCCTATTCCGCCGGGTATATTACTGGTATGTGGAAGATTATTTACTCGTTGAATCCAATGGCTGGCGTTGTCGAAGGCTTCCGCTGGGCGCTGCTGGGAATTCCGCTTGACCCATCGGCTAATGTCACCATGTCTATTTCGATTGGCGTGGCGATTGTGGTTCTTGTCACCGGCCTGTTCTACTTCCGCCGCATGGAACGTACGTTTGCGGATATGGTTTAAAGACGGGAGACGGAAGACAGATGACGGAAGACAGATGACGGAAGTATATAAGTTTCAGAAGTTGCGTGTGTATCAGATGGCTTTGGGTTATGTGGATGACATCTATGCACTGAGTCAGAAATTGCCCGATGCAGAAAAATACAATTTGCGTTCCCAAATTGAACGTGCCGCGACTTCAATTGTGTTGAACATTGCTGAAGGCTCTACGGGCCAAAGTGATGTCGAACAAAATCGTTTTCTTGGTTTTGCCCTGCGTTCCTATCTCGAAACCGTTGCCTGTCTGGATTTGATTGAAGTTCATGTGTATCTTTCTTCGGAAGAACTAAACCCTGTCAGAGATAGCGGTCACCAGTTATTCATCAAACTACAAGCCTTCCGAAAGAGCATTCGTCAATGACGCATCCGTCTCCCGTCTTCCGTCCCCCGTCCTCGGGTGGTCTTGCCATCCGAGTAGAAAATCTCGGCAAACAATATCGCATCGGCACCGCGCCGCAAAAATACCGCACGCTGCGTGAAAGCATCGTCAATGTTGCCACCTGGCCGCTTCAGCGTATTCGCCGCGGGTTGGCACCTTCGGGTGTTGATCACCACGATACGATTTGGGCGCTGCGTGATATTTCATTCACTGTGGAACAAGGCTCCGTACTGGGCGTGATTGGGCGCAACGGCGCCGGAAAAAGCACCTTGCTGAAAGTGCTCTCGCGCGTTACCGAGCCGACCGAGGGGGAAGTTGAGATTCGCGGTCGAGTGGGTTCTCTGCTCGAAGTGGGTACTGGTTTCCACCCGGAGTTGACCGGGCGCGAGAATATCTACCTCAACGGTGCCATTTTGGGCATGAAGCGCAATGAGATCGATAGAAAATACGATGAGATCGTCGATTTCTCCGGCGTAGAACAGTTTATTGATACGCCCGTCAAACGCTATTCCAGCGGAATGTACTTGCGGCTGGCCTTCGCCGTGGCGGCCCACCTGGAGCCGGAGATTCTTGTCGTGGACGAAGTACTGGCCGTAGGGGATGCCGAATTCCAGCGCAAGTGCATTGGTAAGATGAGCGATGTCGCCCAGGAAGGCCGCACGGTGCTTTTCGTCAGCCATGATATGTCGGCCATTTTGCGCCTGACCGAGGAGGCGATTGTGCTAGAAGGCGGCAAGGTAGTTTATCGCGCCCCGACCGTCGAAGCCGTTGACTATTATATGACCTCTGGTTTTTCAGAAGCCGGTGAGCGCAAATGGGAAATCGATGAGGTCCCCGACAACGCTGCGCCCTTCCGTCCGGTGGCATTGCGCGTGCGGGATGCCAAACAGAACAATGTGGACGTGGTGCGCTCTACCGAGGCTATCCACCTCGAGGTGGAGTACCAACTCACCGAACCCATTCAGGGGTTGCGCGTTGGCCTTTATCTGATGAGTGCCCGCGGCGAGTACGTTTTTACATCCTTCGATACCGATGAGCCGGAACAGTATAATCAATTTGGTATCCGCCCGGTGGGGCATTATCGCAGCATTTGTACCATTCCTCCGGACTTGCTCAACGAGGGCCGCTACACAGTCGGCATCAACGCCAGTTCATTCCGCATCAAACGCTATTTCATGGATGAGCGCGCCCTGACCTTTACCGTAGATGGTATGGGAGCGCCCGGCAAGCAATGGGCCGAAACCCGCATGGGGCTGATGCGCCCGCGTTTGCAGTGGCGCATTGATAAACAATAGCCACAGAGACACGAATTACACAGAGAATCTCTGTGTAATTCGTGTCTCCGTGGTGAGATAATTTTATGATAGCAAAAAACACCGCCAAAAAAATTCTGGGCGACCTGCCCCTGACCGCCGAACTCTACTGGTTGCTGCGTCAGAATAATGAGCCGCCAGTGGGGGGCTACCGTCTGGATCGTTTGCAAGCATACTTGCCGCAATGGCTGGAGCAGGCACAGGTAGCCCGTCAATCTGTTGAGCGGCCCAAACGGGTATTGGTTTTTAGTATGCTCAGTTATTGGCTGGAACACAGCCTGTTGATGAGTATCGCGCTGGCGGCTTTGGGACATGATGTCACCCTTACCTATTTGCCGCATGCCCATTGGAAGAAACATATCAACCGTTTTGATCTGCGGCGTCAAAACCTGTACATTCAAGACATTGTTGAGAAAGCCCAGCCGCTGATCAAAACATTGTCATTATTCGACGCTCCCCAGGCGCGTTTGTTGCCCGCCGAATTGGCCGAACAAATGCCCGCAGCCGCTTTTCGCGATACGCAATATAGCCTGTTGCGTGAAGAAATTTACCCTGATAGCGATTTGTATCATTTGCGTCAGGCACGCAACGAAATTCACGCCCGACGCATGCTTGCCCGTATGGAAACAGCCCCCCCCGATGTGGTCATCGTTCCCAACGGCAGTATTCTTGAATTTGGCATCACCTTCCGCGTGGCGCGTTATCTGGATATTCCAGTGAGCACCTTTGAGTTTGGTGAGCAAAACGACCGCATGTGGCTGGCGCAAAACGATGATGTCATGCGTCAAGATACCAGCCTGTTGTGGAATGTTCGCAAAGATACGCCTTTGATTGAAGATGAGTGGAAGCGGGTGCGGGAATTTTTTGCCGCCCGGCAGAAAGGTAACCTGTGGGAGACGTTCGTGCGCTTGTGGCAGGGAACCCCGGCGCGCGGCGGCGAGCAGGCCCGGCATGAATTAGGGCTGGATTCGCGCCCGGTGGTGATGTTGCCCACCAACGTGCTCGGCGACAGCCTGACTTTGGGGCGTCAGTATTTTAGCCGCAGCATGACCGAGTGGCTCAAACGAACGATCGAATTTTTCATCGAACGCCCCGATGTGCAATTTGTCATTAAAACTCATCCCGGCGAATTAATTGGTTGGGGTCCGGCGGTGTACGACATCATTCAGGAAATGTTCCCCAATTTGCCGGAAAATATTCATCTTCTGGCAGCGGATGCGAAAGTCAATGCCTATGACCTGGTGCAGATTGCCGACGTCGGTTTGGTCTTCACAACCACCATGGGTATGGAAATGGCGATGAGCGGCCTGCCGGTGATCGTCACCGGGAAGACGCATTACCGCGGCAAAGGCTTCACTTTGGATCCCGACACTTGGGAAGCGTTTTCTGAGATTCTCACCAATGTATTGGCCGACCCTCAGGGGCACCGGCCAACCCGCCCCCAGGTTGAAGCGGCCTGGACTTATGCCTACCGTTTCTTTTTTGAGTATCCCCAGCCTTATCCCTGGCATATCCAGCATTTTGGTGAAGATATTCAGCGCTGGCCCCTGGAAAAAATTCTCTCAGAAGAGGGTTTGGCCATTTTTGGCAAATCATTCGACTATTTACTTGGTAAACCGATAGAGTGGTAATGAGTGATATAAAACAAGAAGTACGAGAATTTTACGATCAAGTCGGCTGGCAGGAAGTTGGCGACGGCGTGTATCAAAATGCACGCTACGAAGATCTGCGGCTGGTGGCGCGCGAATATATTCATCGTTGTCATCTGCGCGTGAACCGACATCTGAAGCCTTCAGGCCGCTACCTGCTCGATGCCGGTTCCGGGCCGATCCAGTACCCGGAATATTTGACCTATTCCGAAGGCTACCAGTTTCGCGTGTGCGCCGATATTTCACATGTAGCCCTGATTGATGCCCGCAAACGCGCTGGAGAACAACACGCCCTGTGTGTGGTCGCCGATGTGGCGCATTTGCCTTTTGCCCCGGATGTTTTCGATGGCCTGGTTTCGCTGCACACGCTGCATCACCT
>CALCSH010000597.1 GCA_937893815.1 uncultured Anaerolineae bacterium
CAAACTGCGCCACGCAAAAAAAGAAGACCCCAAAGAACTGACCGCCCTGCAAGATGTCAATCTGGCTGTAAGGCCGGGCGAACTCTTCGGGCTGCTCGGTCCCAACGGCGCCGGGAAAACCACCCTGATCAAGATTCTCACCACATTGCTCGCACCCACCTCGGGCGTCGCGCGTGTCACCGGGCTGGATGTCACACAAGAACCGCAAAAAGTGCGCGCCCGCATCAACATGGTCTCTGGCGGTGAATCTTCCGGCTACGGACTGCTGACGGTGCGCGAAAACTTGTGGATGTTCAGTCAGTTTTATGGCTTACCCTCCAAAGCCGCCAACCAACGCATTGACGAACTGCTCAAAATCGTCGGGCTGGAAGATCGCAAAAACACCAAATCGTCCGATCTCTCCACTGGCCTGCGCCAGAAAATGAATATCGTACGCGGCTTTATGACCGATCCCGATGTGCTCTTCCTCGATGAACCCACCCTGGGCCTCGATGTGGGCGCCTCGCGCGATGTGCGCCGTTTCATCCGCCAGTGGGTTGATGAAAATAGCCCTCTCCCCCAGGGAGAGGGACGGGGTGAGGGTCGCACGCTGTTGCTCACCACGCACTATATGGTCGAAGCCGACGAACTTTGCGACCGGGTGGCGATCATCAACAAAGGGCGCGTGCTGGCCTGTGATACCCCGGCGAATTTGAAACGCGGTTTACAGCAAGATGCCATCTACAAGATGACGCTCAGCCCCCTCAACGGGTTGCGCGTGACTCAGCTCGAAGCATTGGCCGGAGTCAAAAAAGTGACTCATACTCCCCAGGACGGCGCTGCCGAGTTAGACTTAATCCTAGAGAGCGATGACGCCCTGGGGAATATCGTCACGAAACTGACCTCCAACGATATTCACATCCTCAACCTGCAAAAACACGAACCCACCCTGGAAGATGTGTTTATTGATCTGGTCGGGCACAGTATGCAGGAGGTTGAAGTCCATGAGTAGCAGGCAGGCAAGAATTAAGAAAAACACTGGCCCGCGGCTCTTCATCCAGACGGTGCTGGCGCGCGCCTATCCGCGCATTATCGGGCAGCAGCGCGAAAAATCGTGGATGTTTTTCGATATTGTCATGCCCTTGCTGGCTGTCTCGGCGTATGTTTTCGTCTATCAGGCAATTGGCGCGCCGGAGGAATATGTAGGTTTCGTCGTCATGGGCGGAGCCATGACCGCCTTCTGGATGAATGTACTCTGGAGCATGTCGAGCCAGTTGTACTGGGAAAAAGAGACCGGCAATCTAGCCTTGTACGTGATGGCCCCCAACTCGTTGATGGCGATTCTGCTGGGCATGGCGCTGGGCGGTCTGGTGGCGACCACGTTGCGAGCGTTGGCGATTACCATTCTAGGCAGTTGGCTATTCCAAATCCCCTATCAGGTGACCAGTTTTTGGCAGCTATTTTTGGTCTTCACGCTGGCGATGATTGCGCTCTATGGCATGGGAATGCTATTTGCCTCGCTGTTCCTGCTGCTCAGCCGCGAGGCCTGGCATCTCTCCAATCTGGCGCAGGAGCCAGTGTATCTGTTCTCGGGGTTTTATTTCCCGATTAAGAGTCTCAATTTTTGGGTGGCGGCTTCCGCCTCAATTATTCCACTCACCCTTGGGCTAGATGCGATGCGCCAGCTAGTCTTTGAGTCCGGAGCGGCGCTGGGATTCCTCAGTGTGCCGCTCGAAATCGGGATTCTGGCAATTTTGAGCGTTGTCTTCGTGACAGCAGCGAAATATCTACTGGATTATATGGAGCGGCTGGCAATCCGTGAGGGGCGCATTACGGAAAGCAGGCGGTAAATTAACCGCGGAGAACGCAAAGTACGCGGAGAAAAAACAAAAAACGCCACGCACTCAGCGAATGCAATGAAAAAGAGCAAATGAGAAAATTACCCTATACCCAATTACTAATCCCTGATCGCCAGACCTTCGCCCGCTCGTTTCGCATGGCGGCGTGGCTGGGCTGGCAAATCGAATCGAACTGGACGGATCCCTTCTTGTTCGCCATCTATTCGATCATCAAACCGCTCTCCGGGGCTGCCATTCTGGTGGTGATGTATAGCATCGTCTCCGGGGCCAACTTTGATTCACCCATTTTTCCTTATATCTATCTGGGCAACGCGTTTTATATGTATGTCGGCCAGGTGATGACCGGCATCTCATGGGCCGTCATCGATGACCGCGAACATTATAAAACGCTGAAATATATGTATATGGCCCCCATCCACATGCCCACCTATCTGATGGGGCGCGGGGTGGCGCGCTTTATTGTGGCTTCGATCTCGGTGCTAATTACGATTCTGTTCGGGGTGGCGTTCCTGCATATTCAAATCGATCTGGCAACGGTCAATTGGGGGCTGTTTTTTCTCTCCCTGTCCATCGGCGTGGTGATGCTGGCTATGATGGGGCTGATTCTGGCTGGAATCACGCTGATGCTCGCCAACCATGTCTGGTTCATCGGCGACGCTACTGCCGGGGCATTGTATCTCTTCAGCGGGGCAATTTTCCCCATCGACGTGCTGCCCGCCTTTTTGCGCCCGATCGGGTATATCATGCCAATCACCTACTGGCTAGAACTGCTGCGCCGCTCCCTGGTGGGTTCGGTTGCCCAGGCATTCCCTACGCTGGCAGGTTTCAGCAATGCCCAACTGCTTGGCATTCTTGTCGGCCTGACGGTGGTGTTCGGTGTGCTCTCAGCGGTGATCTTCCACTGGTGCGAGTATCAGGCGCGCGAGCGCGGCATGATTGATATGGTGACAAATTATTAACGTTTCAACCAGCCAACGTACAAACGTTTGATCGTTGGCTGGTTGACAGGTCTATAGCGAATGAATAAAAATCTGGATTTTCTCTACATCGGCTGCACACATCCCACTCCGCTGGGCATTATTTGGGTAGCAGTTAGCGAGGCGGGGCTGGTTGCTGTCTCATTGGGCGATGCGCTCGAAATCTTCAACGCCGAATTGGTGGCGCGACACCCTCGGGCGCAGGTTATCCCCGATGAAGGTCGCACCCACACCGCCACACGTCAGATTACTGCTTATCTCGCTGGGGAGCGCACCGAATTTGATCTCCCGATTGATTGGTCGGTGATGACACCTTTCCAAGAAAATGCCTTAAAAGCCACTCTTGGAATTCCGCGTGGCGAGACGCGCACCTATGGTGAGGTTGCGGCGCTGGCAGGCTCGCCGCGCGCAGCCCGCGCCGTGGGGCGAGCCGAGGCCACTAACCCCATCCCACTGGTAATTCCTTGCCACCGCGTACTCAACGCCGTCGAAAAACTGCACGGCTACAGCGGGCGCGGCGGCCTTGAGACCAAGGCCTGGCTCCTGAACCTGGAGGGGTGGCAGACAACCGCAAACGAATGACCGACGACGGGCGTCTTTCGTCAGTCGTCGGTTTCCTCAGACAATTCTGGCTCTTCGGCTTTACGGTCGAGCATTTGCATCTGCGAGGCGACCATTTTGGTAAAATAGCGCGCTTCGCCCTCATCCCCCACACGATCTGTTTGCAAACGGCCTTCCACAAAAACCAGGCGCCCTTTGCCAAGATACTGCTGGCAAATTTCACCCAAGCGACCCCAGGCCTCTACGTTGAACCAATCGGTAGCTTCCTGCGCTCCGGCGGCACTTCTCCAGCGACGGCTGACGGCCACGCTAAATGAACACACTTTCTTTCCTGATGGCGTCATTCGAGTTTCCGGATCTTTCCCCAAATACCCTATGAGTTGAACACGATTTAAACCAGGCATCGCACCCTCCTTATTGTATGTAAATATTTAAATATTATTGTAAATTATCATATTATTTTGTCAATACCTCTGTTGCATACTCCCCTAAAGACTGGTATCCTTTGTGAATATCCGTCAAAAACACACATCTTGCACACATCACTGAGGAATTATGTATATCGCAATTGAAGGTGTGATCGGGGTCGGTAAAACAACCCTCGCTCGCCTGCTACAGCCCATGTTTAATGCACAATTATTGCTCGAAGTATTCGAAGAAAATCCTTTTTTGGCCGATTTTTACGCCGACCGCGGCCGCTACGCCTTTCAGACCCAAATTTTCTTTTTGCTCAGCCGCTACCATCAGCAACGCGCGGTTTCAAAACTAATGACACCGGAACAGGGCGTCATTGCGGATTACACCTTTAAGAAAGATGCCATCTTTGCTGAAATCAACCTCGAAGGCGACGAACTGGACACCTATCACCAGGTACATAATGCCCTCGCCGAAAAAATCATTTTGCCCCACCTGATTGTTTATTTGCGCGCCACCACCGATGTGCTCATGCAGCGCATCGCTCACCGCGACCGCCCCTACGAGCGCGATATGGATCGCAACTATATTGCCGAACTCAATCAGGCCTACGAGAGCTTTTTCGGAGATGGCATTACAGGGCAACGCGTGCTGGTGATCGAAACCGATCATCTCAACTATATCGCCAACGCAGAAGATTTAAAATGGGTTGAGAATCGGATTCGCCAATCGTTAGATATGCCACCCTATCAAGCGGAGTTACTGCTCTAGCTCCAGGGCGCTACTGCATCGCTAGCTGGATACTGTCCCGAGGAGGAGAGAACCCATGCAAATTACCCCCGAAACCCTCAAGCAATTTGCCGTAACCACCGTCGAAAAAATGACCCGCGGCAATTACGATATTATTGGTGCCTATATGTGCGGCTCCCTTTGCATGGATCATGAACTATTGCTCGGCGGCAGTACCGATATTGATCTGGTTTTTGTGCATAGTAGTGAGCCAACTATCCCGCGCGAAATTCTACGCCTGACCAATGAAATCCATCTCGATATTGAGCATCATCCGCAAAAAGATTATCTCAAAGGGCGCGAACTGCGCGTCCATCCGCAGATGGGGCCAAGCTTGTTTAATGCCCAGGTGCTTTTCGATCCTCAGCATTTTATCGATTTCACCATCGCTACCGTACGCGGCATGTTCCACCGAGAAGACCATGTGATTCAGCGGGCGCGCCCGCAAATCGAAAGCGCTCGTTCCCGCTGGATCGAATTCCAGAATGAGCCAGTGTGGAATCATGCGCAAAGCGTTCTGGAGTTTCTGGGGATCGTTGAACAAGCCGCTCAAGCGATTACGTCACTGGTGGGGGAGCCGCTCAGTGAACGTCGTTTTTTGCCTTCGTACGCGCTGCGGGTGGAACGCCTGGATAAGGCTGGCATGTACGCCGGATTGGTGGGTATGTTGGGGGGCGCACGCGTGGAGCGAGGACAGTTAAAAGACTGGATAACAGTATGGGATCGTATGATCAATGCCATCCCGACGGTACAACGCCCGATTCAAATTCATCCCCATCGGCGCACGTATTATTTCAACGCCTTCGAAGCGCTGCTCAGCAGTAATCAGCCCAAAGATGTACTCTGGCCGCTACTTACCACCTGGTCTTTAGCCGCATCCACAATGCCCGATAAAGCCCCCGAAGCACAGCCCTGGCTGGACGCGTGCGAACATCTCGGGATTCTCGGCGATGATATGGATGAGCGCATCACTGCGCTGGATATTTACCTGGAGCAAGTCGAGCAAACCATTGAAATTTGGGCGATGGAACACGGCGCCTAGGAAAAAGCGCGCGGCAATACTACCTTGAAGGCAGCTCCCTGGTTCGGGCCGCCCGATTCAGCCCAAATGCATCCCCCGTGCAACTCCACCAGGCCACGGGCAATCGCCAATCCCAACCCCAACCCGCCATAGCGGCGCGTCATATGATGCTCCACTTGATAGAAATGCTCAAAAATGCGTTCCAGTTGATCCTCTGGAATGCCGATGCCTTTATCTATAAATTCAATCAGGATATCATTTTCCTGAGGACGAATGAACACATCCACATCTCCAGACGAGGGTGTGAAGCGGATGGCATTATTCAGCAGGTTTTGAAAAACTTTTACCATGCGCTCATCGGCTTGCACCCAGGCCATTTCGTCAGGAAAATGACGAAGGATGCGAATTTCTTTTGCAGTTGCGGTTTGCTCCTCCAAGGTACAGGCCTGATCAAGAATGGTTTGCACGGCAGTGAATTGCAGTCGAAGTTGTGTCTCGCCAGTGTAGAGCAAATTCATACTGGTCATATCTTCGAGCAAAGCACGCAAACGCAGAGCAGCATTGAGCATCGTATCGGCATGTTCAGCTAGCTCTCCCTCCGATTCCTCTTTGAGAAATGTTGCATACCCGAGGATAATTCCCAATGGTGTGCGCAGTTCATGAGACGCCACCGCCATAAAATCGGCTTTGAGTTTGTCGGATTGCCGCAATTCATCATTCGCGGATTGAAGTTGCTCGACAATCTGTGCGTTTTGAATAGCAATCGCCGATTGTGCCGCTATAAAAGATAGTAATTGCTGATCTTGGGGTGTGAAAATGCCTGTTTTTTTATTGGTTGCCTCAATCACCCCTATGGTATGCTCTCGAATATGTAACGGAGCGCCTAATAAATTGCGCACCTTATACGTTGATTGCTCCGTAATAGCCGTATAATGCTGCGGATCGTCCTCAATTTCATTGATCAGTATTGGCTGATTCTCGCGAAAAATCTTTCCAGCGATGCTGCCTTCGAGGGGAATTGGATAATCGCCCAGATCAATGGTCTCCGAATCTGTGGTTGCGGTGAAATAAAGCCGCCCCTCATCTTCGTTATACAACATAATCGATATACCCTCGCACTCCAGTAAATCGACCCCTGTCGTAAGAATAAAGCGCAGAATTGAATCGACATCAAGTGTGTCGTTGAGCGTGAGGCTAATTTCAACCAACCGGTCTAACTGGCGAAGCATCGTAGACGACATAGTAATCTCCAAGAATTACGCTTCAAATCGCGAATCATCAATCATCTTGCGATATTCAACTTCAGCATTTGCCGGTGCAATTTCGCTATTGCCCAATATCCGAAAGCGCTCTTCGGCAGCATCCAGCATATAGCTTGAAGAGCGGGGCACAATCGCCCACTTTCCACAATGCGGGCAACGCTGCAATTTCCCCACCACCATATTCGGCGCCCACAGATTACGAGCATAGGGAAAGGTGCAACGCGGACAAATGACACCACCCGCAATGCCATATTTTCCAAGTTGAAACACTTTCTTTCGTCCCAGAAAAATCGACCATCCCGAGCCCAGCATTGTGAGCAGCCCCACGCCGACCAGCAGCGGGACAATAATTTTCCCGACCTTCTCCCAGGATTGCTCAGATGTGATGAATGTGCGCGAGAATTCGCTGGATTGAATTTGACTGCCATTGGAACGGGAACCAACGACGAAGAACAGATGTTCTCCAATTGAAAATTCTGCCGTGTTGAATTTATACCGGAAGGGTGGTTCGGTTGACGTAAAGATCAGCTTGCCATCGATAAAATATTCCACACGCACAATATCTTCGGGAGAACGAACCTTGAGCGAAAAACTGCCCTGAATATCTCCGCCTGCAGCATAACCAAAATCTTTATTCAGGCTGACCACCAACGGTTCAGATTCAGTTTGCGCCATTATCAAAACCGGCAAAAGAATCACAACGAGAAAAACACATAGTAGAATACCTATGCGTTTAATCATCTTTCGCGCTCGCCAGGGGAAGCAGAACATT
This sequence comes from uncultured Anaerolineae bacterium, assembly GCA_937893815.1. GTDB lineage: Bacteria > Chloroflexota > Anaerolineae > Anaerolineales > UBA11858 > NIOZ-UU35. The sequence continues at coordinate 7,635 of CALCSH010000597.1, forward strand.
TCATTCATTTGTGCATATATTGTAACCGCGTTATTTCCAGCGCGTCAAAATTGACTCGCGCTGAAAAAGCTGCAAAGCAAACGCGAACAATCCAATATCCAAAATCAGCAAACTCAAGGCCATCCACAGAATAATACGCTCATTGATAAAAATCAACCCCGTAGATTGCCCCACGAATAAGCCAATAATTGGCAAAACGAAAATTGCCGAGATCTGCTCCGCCACGCGCGGATCAGAAACTCGCGACGAAATCATCACCGCCAGGCTGACTGCGGCCAGGGCCAAGAGTGGCCCCACCACAAAGATGGCACTTAACCACAAGGGATCAAAGAGCTTTGCCAATACACCGGGATCCACAGCTAAAATTCGAGCGCCGATCATATAGATGAAAAAGCTCAACCAGGTTGCCACCACCGCAGGAATCGAGGCGGCCAACGCCTTGCCAATCAATAACTCCAGAGTCGTAATCGGCGTCGCCAGCAGCGGCTCCAGCGTGCGCGTGCTTTTTTCGCCAACAATGCTGTACGACGCAAATGTAATCGGCACAATCAGCGGCACCATCATAAAGAGCAGCATGAATTGTGTGACAATGAAATATTGCATACAGCCCGAAGCGTCCAAATCGCCACACAAGTCGGAAAATTGCGGCGGCAAATCTGACATCGCTATCGCTCCGCCCCAATCGCCCGAAGAACGGCTGACGTAAAGAATAATCAGCGGAAGTGCTGTCAAGAGCAGCGGCAAAAAAGCAACCGTAAAGAACACAAAGCGGTTCTTGAAAACTTCGGCCCATTCTTTTTGTATAAGTGTCCAGATTTTTTTCATGATGATATTTTCCATGACTCCACTGAAAAAACTACCGTGCAGGTGTTCCCGCCGGAATATATGG
>CALCSH010000598.1 GCA_937893815.1 uncultured Anaerolineae bacterium
ACCCCCAGCGGAAAGGCAAACAAGATTGTGATGGCAATCGTCCACAGCGAACCGAGAATAGCGGTGCGCACACCGGCTTTTTGTGGCTCTGGCGATTGCGGCGATGTGAGAAAGTCCGCCGAAAGCCACGATTTAAATTCCAGGGTTGCATGGGGGTATTTTTCGGCGAGGTCAACCAATATTTGATCGCGCGAGAACAGGGATTCGCTCAACGACCAGGTATCCAGCACAGTTGGGTTGACCACCCGTTCCATGACCAGATTATAGATTTCTTGGCGCGTGCGCTCCTCCCAGGGCATTTCGCTTTCCAGTCGCCGGAAGAGTCCCGCCGAGACATGCTGTTCCAGAATCCAGACCAAATCGATTTGATGCAATTGTTCGACGCTGATGCCATTAATCGCCAGGTCTTGGGGGTTAATTTTGTTCTCAATGGCAGCATAGCCGAAAGCCGAGTTGACAATATTCAAGACCAAAATAATCAGCGCTAAAATCCCTACGACGGTGGAAGCCTGAAAAAACCAGCGCCAAATTCGCCCGGCTCTATGGCGAGCGGGCAAGTTGGACTTGAATTCTTCCGAGGCTGAATTTTCGGTGAAAATCGTCGGTTTCATTCGTACACCTCACGGAATCGTCGCACCACGCGCTGGCTGATCATATTCAGCGACAACGTAATGAAAAACAGAAACAACCCGATAGCGAAGATACTGTTGTAATCAATCGAGGCGTAGCTCAGATCGCCGCCGCTGATGCGCACAATGTGGCCGGTCATGGTTTCGGCGGGACGGAAAGGATTGAACGTGAAGGTGGGGCCAGCACCTGCGGCAATGGCGACAATCATCGTCTCACCAATGGCGCGTGAAACGGCCACGATGAAGGCGGCCATAATCCCGGAGATGGCCGCCGGGACGACAACTTTGATGGCGGTTTCCAGCTTGGTGGCGCCTAACCCATAGGAGGCTTCCCGCAGGGCGGATGGCACGGCGCTGAGGGCGTCTTCACTCATCGAACTGACCATCGGGATGATTAAAATACCAATCACAATCCCCGCTGAAGCGGTATTGTAAATTTCCACCACCCCCGAACCAAAAATGGAACGCAGCAACGGGGTCATAAATGTGAGCGCAAAATACCCATACACCACCGTGGGGATTCCAGCCAGGACTTCCAGAATGGGCTTGAGCAGCTTGCGCGCCCGTGATGATGCATATTCGCTCAAAAAGATGGCGATACTCAGCCCGATGGGCAGCGCAACCAACATGGCAATCACCGATGTCATCAGAGTGGCATTGAGCAATGCCCAGATGCCAAACTTGCCAATTTGGGGATTCCAGTTGGTTTGGGTGAAGAACTCCACCAGCGATACTCGTCTGGATGTGAATATCTCCAATCCGGCGCGGTGGGCAGCCACTTCTGTGCCTTGTGCGCCGCGCGCCACACTCAAATTACCGCCTTCTATCGCAATAATCTGCATGACTTCATCTTCGATGCGAATCACGTCCCCGGCTGCCAGAGTCAGGCCGGTGGTGGGGATGCTGAATATCGTGGCATTTTGATCCAGTGAAACCTCAAGGCTGCGGTTGGTTTGTTCCCATAATTGGCGGGTAAAAAAGGTCGCCGATTCTTTCCCTAATTCGTACACAATCCCGATCGTCGTCAGAATCGAGATCGCTCCGCTGATAAAAAGCAGCACATAAATAATTGTTTCGCCGACACGTCGGCGCTTGCGCAAATCGAACGTGCGGTTATAACCATTTTCAAAGTCGGTCGTTGATGAAAGTGATAGTTTCTCTATTTGTTGGGTCATCGTCCCATCCTTAATGCGTTGAGACCCCAAGGGTTTTGAAAACCCTTGGGGTCTGCTCTTGATAATTGTGTTTTACTGCCCCATAGCATCGAGCCAAATCTGCATGGAAGCGTCGATGGCTTCGCTGCTGGCGGGAAAGTAGCCGACATTGACGATTTCTTCGTTGACATAGGTCAGGAAGAAGTTGATATACGCGGCGACCTGGGGTTTCTCCTGCATGATGGCGGCGTCCGAGTAGATGAAGAGCGGGCGAGCCAGCGGATAGGAGTTGTTATCGACGGTGGTCGCGGAAGGCTCAATGCCTTCGATGGAGAGCACCGTGAGGGTGGCGGCATTTTCGGCGTAGTAGGCGTAGCCGAAGAAACCGATGGCATACGGGCTGCCCAGGATGCCCTGAACGAGGACGTTATCGTCTTCGGAAAGGTTGAGATTGGCAGCGTTGAGCATTGGCGCTTCGTCTTTATCAAAGATTTCTTCCACGAAGTAATCGAAGGTACCAGAGTCAGTACCGGGGATGTAGCGCACAATCGGCTCAGCGGGCCAGTCGGGGTTGACATCGGCCCAGGTTTCTGCGGTAGAGAAGATGAGAGCCAGTTCTTCGAGGGTGGCATTGGTGATGAAATCATTTTCCTGGCTGACAGTCACGGCGAGGGCATCGGTGCCGACACGGAACTCAACCGGGGTGCGGCCAATGGCGGCGCAGGCCTCAACTTCGCTGTCCTTGATGGGGCGGGAAGCGTTGGAAACATCGGTTTCACCCGTTTGACAGAAGCGCTCAAAGCCACCACCGGAACCGATCGAGTCGATGGTGATCTGACCGGCAAAGCCTTCATCCTGGAAGCGGGCCGCCATAACTTCGGCCAGCGGGAAAACAGTCGAGCTACCGGCGGAGATCACATCGCCGCTAACGGCCAACGGATCCACCACGGGCAGCATCATGCCATCGTGCATGGGTTCTTCGGCTGCTTCTTGCTGAACTTCTTCCGTTGCCACAGTTTGCGGGGCCTGAGTGGCTTCCGTTTGTAGCAGGGCGACGGTTTCTTGCACACCACAGGCGGTGAGAGCCAAAGTTGCCAAAATCAAAAGTGAGTATATTTTTAGTAATTGGCGTTGCATTTTATTTCTCCTTCATAGGTTTTATGTTGACCTATGCAGTGTAGCAGGGCATGTTTAACAGACATGTTGGGTTTGTTTAACAATTTGTAAAGAAATCACCTGGGGTTGTTAACAAAAAAATTCCCAGGAGCAAATTCCTGGGAATTTTCGACGAAATTAATCGCGGGAAAAGTTATGTTGTTGGGTTACCTATTTTCGCGGAATGGTGAAATGGAAAGTGCTGCCGCGTTCTTCAATACTCTCCACCCAGATTTTCCCCCCATGCGCTTCGACAAGATGCCGGGCGATGGCCAGCCCCAGCCCGGTGCCGCCGCTGGAGCGGGCACGATCGGTTTTATAAAAACGCTCAAAAATGCGCGGCAGATCATCGGCGGGGATGCCCACGCCCGAATCTTGCACGATGAATTCAATCATTTCACCTTGCTGGTGCGCGCTGAGCGTGACTTCACCATTGGCGGGCGTAAATTTGATGGCGTTGTGCAGCAAATTGACCATAACCTGCCCTAATCGGGGTGGATCCGCCTGAATGGCGGGCAAATCGTCGGAGCATTCCAGAATCAACTTGACCTGGGCGCGTTCCGCCTGCATTTTCAAGCGGTCATTCGCCAGGGTGAGCAGGTCTCTGGGGAAAATGGTTTTCAACTCCAGGGGCACCTGTCCCGATTCAATTCTGGTTAGCTCTAATAACTCAGAAACCATATGCGAGAGCGCATCGACTTCAGTTTCCATCAGGCCCAAAAAACGCCCCGCAGCCGGAGGATCATCCAGCGCGCCGCTTTGCAGAGTTTCCGTGAGCGCCTTCAGCGAGGCCAGCGGCGTGCGCAGTTCATGTGAAATATTGCTGATGAAATCGCGGCGCACAGTTTCCAATCGCCGAATGCGTGTCAGATCTTGAAAGAGCATCAGAATATGCTCTGGCAAGGCATCGCCCAAAGGCAAGGCTATGCCCTGAATAAAACTCCCCTGGCGAGAAATTTCCAGCGTGCTAGATTGCTCCTGCCCGGTTTGCTTGCACTGCTCCCAGAGTTCAATCCACTGGTGCTGGCGTAGGATTTTGGCTAGAGAGTTTCCAACCGCCATCTCGGCCCGTGTATTGAACATTCGCTCGGCAGCGGCATTGAATAGAATTAGATCGCCATCACGATCTGCAATGACCACACCATCGGTCATTTTCTCCAAAACCGAAGCCAGTTTGCCTTGCTCCGATTGCAAGGCGTGAATTTGGGATTGTAGTTTTTTCACCAGGGCATTGAAGGCCTGTGTCAGTTGCCCCACTTCGTCACGGCGTGTGGAGGAAAGATGCCGGGTGGTCTCTTCCTGAGTCATGTGCTGGGCTTCTTGCGTGAGGGTGCGCAGCGGGTGGGTGATGCGCAACGCAATTACGATCGAGAGTGCGCCGCCCAGGCTGGCGGCCACGATGGTCGCAATGATGATTTTATTGCGTACTTGTGCCTGATTGGCCTCGATTTCTTTTAACGGCAACGACACCCTGGTGTAGCCAATCACTTCCTGGTTTTGCAGAATGGGGATGGCGACATAGAGCATGTCGTATTTCACCGTTTGACTGTAGCGGATATTCGTGCCAATCCCGTATTCAAGCGCAGATTGCACTTCGGGGCGATTCAGACGATTGTCCATTCCCTCGATATCCTGATGCGATTCGCCCAAAACCGTACCGTCACCTGCAATGATCGTCACGCGTGCGTCGAGCAGGCCGGCCCAATAGCGTGCGTCAGCGGTGAGCGGTTGTCCGCTCGTCAGCTCATCTTTCTTATCGTTGAGCAGCGAATCGCTAAGCAACAACGCATCATCGGTGAGCCGGTCTTGGAGCGATTGCAACTGGGCCTGATAAATATCGTTGCTCAGGAAAAAGCCCATTCCCGCCACGCTAAGCAAGATGAGCAATGTATATGGAAAGATGATGCGCCAGCGCATACTCGAGAACATAATAATGAAACCTATTCCTACCCTTCGAAGCGATACCCCGCCCCTCTTACCGTAATAATGCGGCGGGGTGTTGTGGGGTCTGGCTCAATTTTTTCGCGCAGCCAACGCATGTGAACATCCACAGTACGGCTGCCTCCGCTGAAATCCCAGTTCCACACTTTTTCGAGGATTTGCTCTCTAGAGAGTACCTGCCCCCGGTGTTCCATCAAATAGTGGAGCAGATCGTATTCTTTGGGTTTGAGTGCGATGACTTCTTCATGGAGGGAGGCTTCGCGGCGGGTCAGGTTGAGGCTAAGATTCCCAAAGGTTAATAATTTCTCCGATGGTGATTCTGCCGCCTGAACTTCCTCACGAATCAGGCGCACCCGGCGCAACTGGGCCTTCACTCGCGCCAGGAGTTCACGCATCGAAAAGGGTTTCGTCAGGTAGTCATCGGCACCAATTTCCAGGCCCAGCACGCGATCAATTTCATCATCGCGAGCAGTCAGCATAATGATCGGGGCATTTAACTTCTGACGGAGGATGCGCGTAACCTCAAGCCCATCCAAACCAGGGAGCATCACGTCCATCAGAATCAAGTCGGGCTGTAATTTCTGGGCCATTTCCAGTGCGATGACACCATCCCCAACAACTTCAACCTGATACCCCTCGCGTTCCAGGTTGTAGCTGAGCGTTGCCTGTAAAGCAGGCTCATCTTCGACTATCATGATTTTTGTAGACATAGCGAATTCCTGCGAGTACTCGATTTTTCGATGCCCGTGCGACAATCGCTGCCGGTGGGCTAACGCCAAGTGTATCGTACTTTTCGGCATCGTATAGTTCAAAGCTGAACGCCTTAACCGATAAAAATATCTGCGTACTCTGAGTTCTCCGCGGTGAATTTCTTGTCGGTTTGCAGCGAAACTTCGTTAGACCGTTCAAGAAAACAAAAAAGCTGCCCAGATAACTGGGCAGCTTTTTTTCTCTGAGGCGACGATGGGATTCGAACCCATGATGAAGGTTTTGCAGACCTCTGCCTTACCACTTGGCCACGTCGCCAAACAAAAAGCTGATTGTTGAGTGAGATTGCTAATTGGTATTCTCAATCCACAATCATCAACCAGCAATCAGCCATTTTGAGAGCGGGCGACGGGATTCGAACCCGTGGCCTTCTCCTTGGCAAGGAGAC
>CALCSH010000599.1 GCA_937893815.1 uncultured Anaerolineae bacterium
ACCGCGCATCATCAATGGTCTGGCGCAACATCTCCCTTTTCCAGAAAATACATTCCATCAGGTAGTTGCCACCTTCCCCCCGGAATTCATTTTCGCCGAAGATACGTTCCGCGAAGCCCTGCGCGTACTTATCCCCCAGGGGGAGCTGATCGTACTGCCCAACGCCTGGATTACGGGACAGCGCGCCCATGAGAAAATTGCCGCCCGGCTGTTTGACATCACGGGACAGTCGCCGCCCTGGGATCAACACTTTCTGCGCTATTTCAGCAACGCCGGATTTGAAATACGGGTCGAAGAGAGTACCGGCCCCGGTTGGAAGTTGCTCATTATCCGTGCCCGCAAACCTGCCGCCTAATTGATTTCAAAGTTTCGGGGTAATCAGTTGCCGAATTTTCACCTTCTTCTGGATCTTTAGGAACTGCCGTGAGAAACCCCATCTTCTTTAATATGCAGCGAAAGTGCTAAGTGGTAAAATTCAGATATGGAAGTTCAAATAGCAGTCTCCAAAGTGAGAAAATATGCAACTTCCACCAGCGGCGATACGGTGGAAGTGATCGAGCGCCCCAATGGCGGTGTTTCTGTTGTGATGGCAGATGGCCAAAGCTCTGGCAAAGGCGCCAAGTGGGTCTCTTCCTTTGTTGTGCGCAAGGTTATCGCGCTGTTGGCGGAGGGTGTGCGTGACGGGGCTGCTGCCCGCGCTGCTGCCGATGCACTCTTCACCGAGCGTAACGGCAAAGTCTCGGCGACACTCAATATTCTCTCCGCCGACCTGATGAGCAATACACTGGTTTGTACGCGTAATAATCCAGCGCCGATCCTTTTGGCACGCGATGAGGAAATTAAAATTCTCGATGAAGAAAGCGAACCCATCGGGTTTCATCGCAATACACGACCAGTGATTACGCAGGTGGAACTCAAGCCCGGCCTGACGGTCGTCATCTTTACTGATGGCATCACGCACGCCGGTTCGCGCGATGGACGCTCATTAGATGCCGTCACTTGTTTGCAATCCACGCTGGAAAATGAAGAACCATCGCCGCAATTTGTAGCGGACACTTTGCTTCTGCACGCCCTCAAACTCGATCAGGGCCGCCCGGTTGACGATATCAGCGTGGTGGCGTTACGTGTCATTTCCACTCCCGAAAGCGACGACTCGTTTGGCAGCCGAAACCTGATCCGGCGTATGACCGTGCGCCTGCCGCTCAGCCCATGAAGCGAAAATCGCAGCCCTATCAATGGAGAAAATTCCGCGCAGGTTTGCGTGATAGTTGGTTGCTCTTTCGTGAATTCCAGTGGCCGTTGGCACTATTTATACTGACAATTCTAGGTGGGGGAATCTTGTATCAAAGACTTGCGCTGCTGGCGAATGAGCCGATTGGCAACACGGCGGCAGCCGCCTACCATATCTTGGGGCTGGTATTTCTTAGCCCAAATATAAATTTTCCTGAAAGCTGGTATTTACAAATATTCTACTTTTTGGCGCCAGTGATCGGCGTGGGTATTCTGGCACAAGGTTTCGCTGACTTTGGCGTACTGTTCTTCAACCGTCGCGCCCGCAGTAAGGAGTGGGAAATGGCTGTTGCCTCAACCTTCAATCAACATGTGATCTTAGTCGGCCTGGGCCATCTGGGGTTTCGCGTTGCACATCAACTACACTCACTCGATCTCGACGTTGTCGTCGTAGATATCAACCCCAAAACCGACCTGGTGAACAGCGTGCGAGATCTGGGCATCCCGGTGCTAAACGACGACAGTACCCGCGAAGCCGCGCTGGTGGCCGCTGGGATCACGCAAGCACGCGCTATCATTTTATGCACCCAACAAGACGGACTCAACCTGCAAATTGCTATGAAAGCTCGCCGACTCAACCCAGCTATTCGCGTCGTCGTGCGGATCTTTGACGATGATTTTGCGCACGAACTCAAGGAGCAGTTTGGCTTTCAGGCCATCAGCACATCGGCAACGGCATCGCCCATTTTTGCTGCCACGGCCGCGGGGGTGGATATGACCCGGCCAATTACCGTTGATGGGCAATCGCTATGTCTGGCGAGTGTGCATATCCATTCGCAATCGAAAATCAGCGGAATGAGTGTTGAGGACGTTGAACGGGATTATGATGTCAGTGTGGTTCTCCTGCGACGACAAACTGAGACCCCCGATTACCATCCCGGCCCGGAGCGGCGCATCCAAAGCGATGATTTCATCGCCATTCTCGGGGGAGCGACGGAGATCAGCCACATTTCGCGAGATAATAGCTGAGCCTCATCAACTACTTCCAGATAACGCTACTCGTAGTCACCCAGAACCGAAACAACTCGCCTGCCATACCCGAAGAATTTGCTCAGGCAAAGCCCCCAACACCAATTTTTAGAAGTTTTCGGCGGCTCTGCCATATGCGTGAGTTTTTGTGGTGGACAAGTTTTAGTGGATGAGTACAAATATGAGCGAATTGCCGTTACTGATCGGACTTGTAGGGGCTTGCGGCTCTGGTAAAACAGAATTGGCGCAACGGCTTATCGCGCATGGATTTCGTGTCCGCCATATTGCACAGGAACACTCCTTCGCTCCCCGCATGTGGCAGCAGATTACCAATCCTGATATTTTAATATTTCTCGAAGTTTCCTACGCCGCTACCTTGAAACGAAAAGGCTTCAACTGGAGCGAGAAAGAATACCAGCAACAACTCGAACGGCTGGCTCATGCACACCAACATGCCGATGTGTTTATCGACACGGATCCCCTGACTCCGGATGAGGTATTCGAACGAGTAATTGATTTCTTAGAATAGGGCTTTTGCTACGGAAATATCGTCCACAACGCATCTTTCAAAAAGAGAAGCACTACCGCACTGGCCACCAAAAAAGGGCCATAGGGAATCGCTGCAAAGGCTCGGTAGCGGCGCTCAACGATCAGCATCACGACCAAATAGAGCAAACTAAAGATTCCCCCAAGTAAAACTGCCAATACCAGGCCACCAATCACCCCTGGCCAGCCTAATAACAAACCCAATATTCCCGCCAAATTGACATCACCAAATCCCAACGCGACTTCATCCAGAGTTTCGCCGCGCAGTCGCGTGACAACGTTAGCGAACAGGCTGCCAAAGAAATACAACCCCAGCATTAACCCGAACCCAGCCGCGCCGCCGAGTAGCGTGACCACCAGACCACGTCGCCAGATGCCAAACCCCAAGCCCAGGAGAGCGCCAGCCAAACTCACAGGATGTAATATCAGGCGATGCTCCACATCGATCACTGTCACCACTCCAAAGAAAAGCATCAGCACCATGCCCAATAAATAGGGCAGCCCCTCGGGCGGTACAATCCCCAACCATAGGCTGATCCCCAAAAATATGATATTTACGATCAAAAAGCGGCCGCGCCATTTCCCACATTGCGGGCAATTTTGCACACCCCACAGATATGCTTCCGCATTTTTGGGCAAGATGCAAGTTTTGCACGGCACGTCGCTGAGTAAATCATCCAGACGCAGCGAACTGAGCGCGTCCGAAAGCCAATTGACAACGATTCCAGCGCCCCATCCCAATAATGAATAAAGCAATATATGTAGCAGCATAGGGGTATTATACAGGCATCAGGTGATTCAGCAATCAGCAATTATGCCGCCGAATAATGCGCTAATACCTGGATCATCGTATAATCTGCCACATGTCGAACCCAATTGTTTTGCTCACCGATTTTGGCGCCAATGATGCCTTCGTTGGCATCATGAAAGGCGTTATCGCCACTATCCACCCCGATTCCAAGCTGATTGATCTTAATCATCAGATTCCGCACGGTGATATTCGCCGAGCGGCGCTCACCCTGTGGCAATCGGCGGCATTCTTCCCCAAAGATAGCATCTTTCTTGTTGTAGTCGATCCCGGTGTGGGAACACCGCGCCGGGCGGTTATCACCAAGCACGGAGGCCAGCTATTTATCGGCCCGGATAATGGGGTGTTCAGCTATGTTTTGCCCGATACGGCTGCCGCCTGGGAATTAGCCAACCCAGAATACGCGTTATCCACACCGGGGATGACCTTTCACGGACGGGATCTATTTAGTCCTGCGGCGGCTTATGCAGCCCGCGGGATTCCCCCATCAGATTTTGGCCCTGCGGTGCCCGATTTGGTGCGGCTACCTGCTCCCTTACTGGATTCTCCCGCCGCGGGTCTGCTGCGCGGTGAAATCTTGCACGCCGATCATTTTGGCAACTTGCTGACCAGCCTCGGTCAATTCATGCGTATCACGGATCATAGCTGGCAGCTCAGTCCCTGGTTTGGCACGCTGCCAGAACAAACCATCGACCCGGCACAGTATCAACTTAAACTCCCCGATGGCCGCACTTTGCCCTGGGCGAAAACCTTTGGCGAAATCCCCGCCGGGACCTGCGCCGCCCTGATCGGCAGCACAGGCCTAATCGAGATCGCGGCGAATCTGCAAAGCGCCGCCAATTTACTAAACCTACACGGCGGAGAACTGATTTCCATTGAATCGCTTCAACACATCGAATAGAATAGTTATGGTTTTCACGATAGATACGATAAAGCCATAATTCGATAACAACCCAACCTACGGAGATCAATATGGATCGCTTCATCATTCATGGCGGAAAACCGCTGTACGGAGAAGTTACCCCCTCTGGAAATAAAAATGCTGCCTTACCGCTGCTGGCGGCCTGCCTGCTCACCGAAGAGCCGGTGATTTTGCATAATGTGCCCGAAATCCAAGATGTTATGGCTATGCGCAAGTTACTCTGTAGCCTGGGCGTAGAAATTACCACCGTTGGCGATCATAGCTGGCGCATCCATGCCAAAGAAGTGCGCACCCACGATCTCAACCCGGAGGAGTGCCGCCGCATCCGTGCATCGATTTTGCTGGCCGGGCCGATGGTGGCGCGAGCTAAAGAGCTACACCTGCCTCCCCCAGGTGGTGATGTGATTGGCCGCCGCCGTGTGGACACACATATTTTAGCGTTGGTGGCGTTGGGCGCGAAAAGTGAATACGATCGCACGGAACGCGTTTTTCACTTTACCGCTCAAGAATTGCACGGCAGTGATATTCTGCTCGATGAAGCCAGCGTCACCGCTACTGAAAACGCAATTATGGCAGCGGCGACCGCAAAAGGCACCACCATTCTGCGCAATGCTGCTTCCGAGCCGCATGTGCAGGAACTCTGCCAGTTGATAAATATTCTTGGCGGCAAGATCGCGAATATCGGCTCAAATACGCTCTTCATCGAAGGTGTGCCCAAATTGGGCGGCGGTGAATTCACCATCGGGCCGGATTATCTGGAAGTTGTCAGTTTTATTGGAGCGGCTGTCGTAACGGGCGGATCCATTCGTATCCGCAATGCCGGGCCGCAGTATTTGGATATGGTGCGACTCGTGTTTCGCCGCCTGGGGGTTATTTGGGAAGTTGACGGACAGGATATACTGGTCCCGGCGGTGCAAAAGCTCGAAATTGAACCCGATATCGGGCACGCTATCCCCCAAATTAATGTTATGCCCTGGCCTTCCTTCCCCACGGATTTGATGAGCATCGCCATTGTAGTGGCCACCCAGGCCAACGGTACAGTGCTCTTCCATGATTGGATGTACGAAGGCCGCATGTATTTCACGGATAAACTGACCGGTATGGGCGCTCAAATTATTTTATGCGATCCACATCGCTGCATTGTGCAAGGCCCGGCGCAACTGATTGGTGAGACCGTTGACAGCCCGGATATTCGCGCCGGTTTGGCGCTGGTGCTGGCCGCTCTGCGTG
>CALCSH010000600.1 GCA_937893815.1 uncultured Anaerolineae bacterium
CTGTTGGCCGTGAATTACATCGATATCTTTCGTGGTAGGTGGGCCACCTTGCAATTGTTCCTCAACAGTTGCCGCAGTAACGTCGCATGGGCCACAACTCCAGCCACAACCACTGGCATCACAAATCCAGTGTGGACATGTTCCCGGTGGGCATGCGGCCTGAGCCAGAGCGCTATCGCACGGTTGAAACCCTGCCATCGCTGAGGTCGCAATCCATACCAGAACAATCAGGGCGAGTTTTTTGAAAATTTGTTTCAACATGATGATCCTCCATTTTTTTGTGGACCTGGAAAGTTGTCTCGATTCACACAGCGTCAGGCGCGTCTTCTACCAGCAACAACTGTTCTTGCAAATACGCGTACAGGCCATCCAGCGACGAAAAATAGCGCTTCTCGCCGCTGATAATATGCTCTACTTGCAACAGCCATTCCTTTTGCTGGGATACCGCGCTATCTTCGCCCGGCGGTTGACGCCATAGGCGAATCAGAAACGAGGCGTACTCCAGGTTTGACGAATCCATATCTGGATTATAGAGAATCGGTATGCAGTTATAACCTGTCGGGGGTTACATTTTCGTCACGATTTTACAGTCATAATACCGTGACTTGGGCGTGATCCAGCATGGTGCAGGCAAATCTGCATCAAAAAGCGGCCTTCTTTATCCATCTCGGTTTGAAATTCACCGCCCATGGTCTCAATACGCTGACGCAATCCACTGAGTCCGCGCCCGTCGCACGATTTGCCCACCATTTCAGGCAATACGCCATCGTTTTCCGCCAAAAAGATCACATCATCCGGTGAGTATATTAATCGCAATGTCGCTTGTTCTGCGTTTGGTGCATGGCGTTGAATATTGGTCAGCGACTCCTGCGCAGCCCGGTAAAGAAGCAAGGCAACATTCGATGGCAGTGAGACACTACTCCCCTCCACGCGGTAATCCAGGGAAATTGAACTTCGCTCTTCGAAAGCAGCTACCAAATCGGCAATTGCCTCCGATAGCAAGAAATTCTCCAGTGCAAGCGGTTGCAACGCCTGCACTGCCCGGCGCACATCGGTCAACCCTGCCTTGACCAATGAATGAGCCTTCTCGGTGGCCTGAATGCGCATTTCAGTATGATCGGCGGGTAAGCGGGTTAGCAGCTCCAATTGCACATCAAGTGCAGTTAAAGTATGGCCTACGGTATCGTGGATTTCATGCGCAAGGCGGGCGCGCTCGCGCGTGATGGTTAGCTCTTCGGTCTGGCGTGCATACGCTTGCAGTTGACGATGAGCCTCTTTCAATTCTGTCGCTAACGCTGCACTGCGATCACGTTGTTCGATACGATGGATTGTTCCCTCAGCCAATGAGATGATCAACGCCAACCAGGGCACATCATCTAACAGTTCTGCACCGGCTGTTTCCCATCCACCGAGAATACCATAGCATAGCCACGATAGAAGCAGCATAGCGAGGAGGAAAATAATTGACCAGATGCGCTTTTCAAAAAAGTAGATTGGTAGCGTGTATCCAATCAGTACAAATATTAAAAAATATATTTGCACGCGTCCCCAGACCGTAAGCGAAATCGCTAGCAGCAGAAATGCCCCAAGCGCAGTCACTGGCAACATCGATACCATACCCTTTTGTTCAGAGATACGCGTAATTCGTGGAGTGCCCAAAAGGTATAAGGCAGCCAGCGCGAGTGAAAGTAATCCATACGTGATCACCGTACCTCTCGATAGTGGAGGACGCACTGTAAGCGCGCTAAACACAAACAAAATCATGATGACAATTGCAACACTGATTCCTTTGCGCCGCGCTTCGTGATCCGACATTGTAATCGTCGTAGGCATTTCTTTATTCATCGAATAAACCCCATTCCAACGCCAGGCTGACGGCGTGAACACGGTCGCGTGCGCCAAGCTTGCTGAGAATATGGCTGATGTGATTTTTTACTGTCCCCTCCGCCAACGAAAGCTGATTGGCGATTTCGATATTGGACATCCCTCGAGCAACACAATGCAGAACATCTCGCTCGCGCGAAGTCAGCCGCTCGGTGATGATTGGCTCATCCGGATTTGTGTGAGTAGCACGACGAACAACTTTTTGGGTAACAGCGGGATCAAGCACCGAATCCCCCCCATACACCGCACGAATGGCATCTGCTAGATGCTCAGGATTGGCATTTTTGAGCAGATACCCTGAAGCGCCTGCTCGGAGCGATTCGAAAATATATTCGTCATCGTCAAATGTGGTCAACACGATCACGCGCACGTTTGGGTACTGGTTGCAAATTTTGCGGGTAGCAACCACACCATTCATGCCCGGCATACGCACATCCATCAGTACCACATCAGGAGCATGTTCAGCTACCATTGCCAACGCTTCGCGCCCATCAGATGCTAAACCCACAACTTCGAGGTCGGGGATCATCGCCAGGAGGGCAGCCAATCCCTCGCGAATTAAGGTTTGGTCATCGACTACGGCAACTCGAATCGTCTCCATAGATTGATTATAGCGGATTTAATCTCCCCCTTTTACAAAAATAATCTTGAAGAGTTGCCGAATATGTTTTGATCCCTTATTCCTGCCTATCGCGCTTAACAATCCACTCCATGCCACGTAAAACCAGAAAAATAATCGCCAGCGGTGCCACGCCTGCTCCCAGGCAAACCAACCCCATGATAGCCGACTGGCGGCCATAGAAAGCGTAGATCAGGCCGCCGCCAACTACAAATAATAGAATAATGAACCCAACCAGCAAGCGGACATTCGTCTGCCGGGAAAAAGCGCGTAAATCGCGTGTCATTCGTCACTCCTGGCCGCAATTGATCGCCGAAATATGCCGCGGCGGCGTCTGGCAATTCGTTTCAACTCGGGCAATACGGCCTCCACGGCCAATTCGCCCAGGCGGGCTACATCGGCCACATCCACACGATCCAGATAGCCGATATGGGCCACATCGGGGCGAATGATGATATCTGGCTTGTCGATTTCGAGGCGTAAATCCGTAATAGCGCTGCTGCCAATTTCCAGTGAGCGCATGAAAATTTCAAATGCCTGGGCTACTTTCAATCGGGCAATTTGATTGAGAATTGGTGAAGGCGTGATCAAGCCGGACAACTTGATCACTGAACGTTCCGCCATTTCTGGGGATAATGCAACAGCCACAACGGGAATTCTACGACGAGGAGAAATCGCTCTGACGATAGATACCGGCACCGGGTCCAGCAAGCCGCCATCCACCAGCAAATGCCCATCTCTACGCTTCGGTGGAAAAACCCCAGGGATGGCAATCGTCGCCATTAAGGCATCCATCACGCCGCCTTCCTTTAGAATAATTTCTTTACTGCTTTCTAAATCGACAGCGGCCATGGCGCAAGGAATGCGCAGATCGGCGAAATTCTTGTCGCCAATCATTTTGTACAGCGCTTTATGGATACCATCAACCCCTAACAACGCCGGCTCGCCGCTTAGGTGAAATCCATAAAAACTGCTCTGATCGAGTTGGGCCATATAGCGTTGCATCTCGTCGGGGGTGTATCCGGCGGCATAGGCCGCGGCGGCGATTCCACCCGCGCTGGTTCCGGCCACCGCCCGGATGTTGAAGCCTTCACGCTCCAGCACGCGCAAGACACCAATATGCGCATTGCCTTTGGAGCCACCGCCACCCAGGGCTAACACAATATCCATAATCTAATTCTCCGCAAGTACGCAAAAATAGTGGTGCGAAAAACCGACGGATATGTCGTCGTTGTCAGACCAATCGGCCTTGCTACCAAAGACAACACTTTTCCTTCATCAATTTTTCACCCAAAAAATAAGGTGGGCAACATGCTGATCATGCTGCCCACCTTTTCTACATTCATCACTACATTAACGAGGGTCTCTGAGATTTCGCAAGGTAAAGCCCTAATTTGGGAACCTCCACGCAAAGTCTCAAAGAGCCATTAATGATCAAGTTGGCTATTTGGCGTCGCCCTCATCGCGAACGACTTTCGGCGCGGCGCGCTGTAATTGTTTGCGCGAAACCCGGTTCATTGTGCGACACTTTGGACAGAATAGATCGTAATGAGAAAGTTCTTCCTTATCAACCTGTGCAAGCGCATCAACCACAGCCTCGCGATTCATGGCAATAGGCATATGACATTTAAAGCATCGAATTTGCATAATTACACCTCGTTTGAGCCTTCTTTGATTGCTAAGTGCTCCATAAGTATACATTACCTGGGTAAATCGGGGTAGATCGAGATCATTCAACGGGAGGTAAGGCTGCACAATTTCCTGCCAACCAGCCAGTGGAGAAAGCTGCCTGCAAGTTGTATCCACCCGTATCGGCATCGATATCCAACACTTCTCCAGCAAAATATAAACCTTCGATTCGGCGCGACTGCATGGTTTTCGGATTTACTTCTTGGGTATCCACACCACCGGCAGTCACAATGGCCTGCTTGAAGGAACGGTGATCCATTACTTTGAGACGAAAATCTTTCAACCAATTGCGCAAGCGTTTTCTTTCATCCGCGCTGAGCTGATTGACCAGTTTCTCAGCTGCGATTCCATTTTGTTCGATACAAACCGAAATCATTTTCTTGGGCAGCAATTCTTTGAGCAGAGTCTGAAATTGCTGCTTGCCGTGGCTTTGAATATCACGCAACAAACGAATATCCAGTTTTTGATGATCCAGTGCGGGTTTGAGATCAATGGAGAGGATGACTTCACTCCCGGCCTGAAGTGCATCGACAATGCCGCGGCTCAAGGTCAGAATAATCGGGCCTGAGACTCCAAAATGAGTGAAGAGCATCTCGCCGAAAGCGTCAGCGGATTTTTTTGCATCCACCCAAACGCTGGCTGACACATTCTTCAAACTCAATCCTTGCAGTTTATGTGCCGCATCCCCCGCGGTGACCAGCGGAACCAGTGCCGGGCGAATCGGCACAATATGATGCCCGCATTCCCGCGCCAGACGGTAACCATCACCGGTGGAGCCTGTTCCCGGATACGAAGCACCGCCCGTCGCAATAATCACTGCGTCGGCGTCCAATGTCGTGTAGGCTGTTTCTACACCGATCACGCGTCCGTTATCCACCAATATTTCTTTCACGGGAGAATCTGTCCAGATTTTCGCCCCATGGTGGGTTGCCCATTCGGTTAATGCATCAACAACATCGCTGGCCTGACCGCTGACTGGAAAAACGCGTCCGCCACGCTCGGTGACGGTCTCGATACCGTGCGAATGAATTAAAGTGAGTAATTCCTCTGAAAAGTATCGATGAAAAGCCTGACGCAAGAATTTCCCGGTTGGGCCAAAATGCTCAAGAAATTCACGCACGGGTGCTACATTGGTAATATTACAGCGTCCTTTTCCGCTGATAAATATTTTTCGTCCAACGGCATTCATTTTTTCCAACACCAATACTTCGGCACCTTTTTGGGCCGCCTGTCCAGCCGCCATTAGTCCGGCGGCTCCACCACCAATAATAATAATTTTGCGTTTTGCCTTAAAGCTCATTTTGCTGTTCTTTCGCGAGCAAAATTTTTCAGAATGCTCCCAGTTTGTAGATACTATCGCTATAATTGTAACGTACAGGTTTAGTTAGCGTAACGATGAATCCCAACAGAGCACCATGAGTTTGCAGGTGATCACAGATTTGGTCATGCAGCATTATGCGGATCAACCCGAGTTACTTGCGGGCGTGCGCGGGATATTTAATTAGGGCTTACGCACTTGTACAAGAGAATGCCCGAAAATAGGGGTGTGGGGGGCTTCGCCCCCCACACCCCT
>CALCSH010000601.1 GCA_937893815.1 uncultured Anaerolineae bacterium
CGGCATGGCGCACCGCGGGCAATGGATCACACTGGCGATATTTTATTCATCCTCGGCCGTGATTTATATGAGTGGTGCTGGCAAGTCAGATATTTTTGCGTTGGCTTTAGGGATCGCGGCGTATTATTGGGCATTGCAAATTTACAAAGGTGCAACACCGTTATCATTTTGGCTGACCGGCTTATTATTGGGTTTTTCTATTATTGCCAAAGTTAGCTATTTGCCGGTGATGGGGGTTAGTATTCTTCTTTTATGTGTATGGTGTTTATTGGCTGGAAAGACCGGCCAACTGCCACGTAATGATGCATTCAAATTTATGGTAGGCGCAGCCCTCCAAATCGCGCTGGCCTTTGCGATAGCTGTTTTACCTCATTTGATTAAAAACGGCGTGTTGTTTGATAGTCCATTTGCTCCCTTTATCGGTGAGTCTCAAAGTTGGGCAAATCAAAACTGGTTTAGCCCTGAGACAACAAAACGTATTCTTCTCGCATATCCCCTTTCTTTGACCTATGGCAGTTATTGGGCACAAGGAGGTAATTTGTCACCTTTGGTACTGGCATTTTTGCCTTTGTCATTGTTTTTGCCGCTGCCCCGCTCGTGGCGTTATAGCCCTTTAGTTGCAGTGACTCTGTCGGCTTTTGGGGGTGTCCTGACGTGGGTGATCCTCCGGCCATCGGTGTTTGCACCGCGCTACATTCTGGCTACTTTGATACTCTTGATCCTGTTGCCCGCTAGAGCGGCTGAGTACATTAGCCGAATAGAAACTCGCCCAAGCTGGCTGTCAGTTGGTATTGTGACAACTATATTCATTACTGTAATTTCAGTTGGTCCTATTTTCGTTGATGTTGTGTTTTTTCCAGAGAAATCATATCGTTATCTCGCGGGAGAGCTTGGCGTTTGTGGACGGGAGTACGAATATTGTGGACAGCAGGAATGGCTTAATCGGAAGGCTGAATTTGGCGACCGAATATTTCTGGGATCGTATCAGCGCTACTGGCTACGATCTGACTTGTTGCAATGTCTGAGTAACATAGAAGATGAGGCTGCGATATTCTCTGCTCCTGAAAATGATCGATGGCTGACTATTTATCAGCGTGGGTTTCGTTACATACTGGTCGAGACAACAACCCATGCACAATTTCTAAGTATGTTAGATTATGAAGATTTACCGAATTGGCTGAACGTGGTAGAAATCGACAATGATGGGCAAATAATCTTATATCGACTGGATGCAACAGATCCACCTGGTAGTCAACTAATTGTTTGTCAACGCCGCTTATCTTCGAAGGTTTGGGATATTGTTTCACAAGGTGACTAACATTTTTAGAGAGGACAAAAATGAAGCAAGAAGGTTTTATTCTTTGGATAAAAAAGTCCACAGATTGGTTCTTCTTCTGTGGATGGGTATAAGTATGTTTGTATTTATGTTATTGTTTGGACCTCATGAATTCTGGTGGATTTTACAGAAACTTGGTTTGGGTGAGGTAATGACCTCAATCAAGTTTTGGCTATCTGGTTTTTTTACGGCTGGATACAATGGATAATCTATCAGTATCAGCAATTGCGAGGAGTTCATGTTTCTATTGTTAAAAATAGTCCTGATGCTTTTTGTCTACTCTGTAGCTTGTTTGGGGATAGGTAATATATCCTTACATGTGCTGACTAGATTTATAAAACAATCGCATCAAGCATCGCCGGGCACAGAAATAGCTACTGCATTTATATTAGGGCAGGGCGTCTTGGCGTCATTTTGGATACTTTTGGCATTAGAAGGATGGTTTATTCCCGAACTTCTCTTTGGGGTTGTTCTAACTGTTGCAATAAGTGGTGTATTCTTTCTTTATCAGCGATGGACTGATTTCCGCCGTCAAATAGTTTCTATTTGGCGCGAACTATGCTCTGAACCATTGGTATGGCAGCTGATGGCAGGCCTTACGCTTTTTTTATGTCTGCTCTGGGTAACTTCAGTTGGTCGTTCACTGGCTTGGGACGCGATTACTTTTTATATGTCTCGTTCCAAACTTGTTGCGTATTCACATCAATTATTGCCACTCAGAGGATTTGAGAATCTCTCAAGCTTTGGGTTTTTAGGCGAAATACACTATGCGGCGTTGACTGCACTTGCTGATGAGACTGCGGCAACCTTATTTTCCTGGCCGACTTCTATTGCTGCCGCAATAATTTTGATGGCGGTGGGACGTCAAGTTGGAATAGGGCGTCGAGGGCAATGGATAATCCTAACAATTTTCTATTCAACATCAGCTATTACATTCCTGAGTGGTGATGGAAAAGTTGATTTATTTGCATTGGCACTTGGGATTTCGGCATATTATTGGGGGATGAAAATACAAAAAGGGCCACGTCAATTGGCTTCTTGGATGACTGGGTTGTTGGTTGGGTTTTCCAGTATTGCAAAAATTAGTTATGTTCCTGTGATGGGGACTAGCATTTTATTAATAGCTGGTTGGGGGCTTTTGGATGAAAAATTTAGTCAACATCAGTTTCTAGATACATTAAAGTCCATTCTACTTTGTGGGTTTCAAACTTCACTTGCATTAATTCTTGCTTTACTACCGCATTTTATTATGAATGGCTTATTGTTTGATAATCCTTTTCTTCCTTTTGGCAGTGACTATCATACGTGGGAGAACCAATCCTGGTTTAGCCCTGTAACAACGAATCGAATTCTACTGACGTACCCGCTATCTTTAACTTATGGTAGCTTTTTTGCTCAGATGGGCAATTTGTCACCATTGGTCCTGGCATTTTTGCCCTTGTCATTGTATCTCCCGCGGCCTCGCTCGTGGTTTCGCAGTCCTTTGTTTGTCGTAACTTTCTCGGCTGTAGTTGGTATTTTGACCTGGGTTATTTTTCGTCCATCAGTTTTTGCACCGCGCTACATTTTGGCTACATTAATGCTTTTAACGCTATTGCCTGCTAAGGCGGTTGAGTATGCGAGTAGGAGTGTTTACTCACGCTGGATAATAGCAGGCATATTTATTAGTGTGTTAGTGACTGGACTTTCAGTTGGACGTCTTTCTTATACCATGGGTGCGTTTTCTCCAGTAAAGACATATCAATATTTTGCCGGAAAACTAAATGTTTGCGGGCGTGATGATCTTCACTATTGCGAACCGATGGAATTAATAAATCAGGAAGCTGAATTTGGCGACCGAATATTACTGGGGTCTTACCCTCGCTACTGGCTACGATCTGACTTGTTGCAATGCCTGAGTAACATTGAAGATGAGGCTGCGATATTCTCTGCACCTGAAGATGATCGATGGCTGGCTATTTATCAGCGTGGGTTTCGTTACATACTGGTCGCGACAACAACCCATGCACATTTTCTAAGTATGTTAGATTATGAAGATTTGCCGAGTTGGCTGAATGTGGTTGAAATCAGCAATGATGGGCAAATAATCTTATATCGACTGGATACAACAGAGCCACCTGGTGATCAACTACTTGCTTGTCAACGCCGCTCATCTTCGAAGGTTTGGGACATTGTTTCACCATAAATTAATCTCACCAATTGACAAAAGGAACATATGAATCAACATATTGTGGATAAAAATATCTTCATCACCGGCGGTGGAGGCTTTATTGGCTCTACCATTGCCGGGCGGCTTGTTGAGAAAAACCGCGTCGTGCTTTTTGATAATTTAACACGCAACTCACTGAAGACGCAATCATTTCGGAATCATCCGAATCTAACGCTGATTGAGGGCGATATTCTGGATAATGACGCCCTAACCCGCGCCATGCAAGGCGCAGATTACGTGGTTCATTGTGCGGCGATTGCGGGTATTGATACCGTCATTCAGCGCCCGGTTAATACTATGCGTGTGAATATGGTCGGCTCGGCCAACGTACTCGAAGCGGCATCTCGATTGCCCGCTGTTGAGCGCGTGGTTTGCTTTTCTACCAGTGAGGTCTTTGGGCAGCGTGCATTTCGTTCACAGGAAACCGATAAAACAGTTATGGGGCAGGTTGGCGAAGCGCGTTGGACCTATGCTGTCAGTAAGCTCGCCGAAGAGCATCTCGCCATCGCCTATTATCAGGAGATGGGCCTGCCCACAACCGTTGTGCGTCCCTTCAATGTCTACGGGCCGGGGCAGGTTGGCGAGGGCGCTATTCGTATCTTTATTGAGCGAGCCATCAGGAACGAAAAAATAGAAATTCATGGCGATGGTACGCAAATCCGTGCCTGGTGTTATGTGGATGATATGATCGATGGCACATTACGCGCCATGACCCACCCGGCGGCGATTGGCGAATCATTTAATATTGGCAACCAACGGGCCGTGGTGACGATTTACGGTTTGGCAAATGCGGTAGTTCGCGTGTTGGATTCCGAATCGGAAATTGTGTTTACGCGCAAAGATTATGTGGATGTGGAATTGCGCATCCCCGCCGTGAAGAAGGCGCGTGACGTGCTGGGCTTCGAGGCCAAAATAGACCTGGATGATGGTATTCGACGAACGGCTGCATTCTATCGCAGCCAGTCGAAATAGTTCAGGAAGCGGAGTTGTCGCATGGCTTATTCATCACACGGTACCGGATTGTTTGATCATTCCCAATTTCGACACATTGGCGAAAATGTGATCTTTGAGCCGGGGGTGTTGATTTTCCACCCGGAGAATATGGAAATCGGGGATAATGTCTATATTGGGCATTATTCCATTCTCAAGGGATATTATAAAAATGTGATGACGATTGGTAGTGGTACCTGGATTGGGCAGCAGTGTTTTTTTCATAGTGCTGGCGGCCTGTCCATCGGGCGCAATGTTGGTATCGGGCCAGGTGTGAAAATTTTGACATCTAGCCACACTTTAGAGAGCCGGGAAATTCCCATTTTGCATAACCCAATTGACTTCGCGCCTGTCGTTATTGGGGATGACAGTGATATTGGCGTTGGCGCGATTATCTTGCCCGGTGTGACGATTGGGCAAGGCGTTCAGGTCGGTGCAGGCGCGGTGGTTACTGAATCGGTAGCCGATTATTGCGTTGTGGCAGGTGTTCCGGCGGTCATTTTGCGGCATCGGGAATGAGCAGGAAATCATGACTCAGTTGACAGTGTGTATGTTCAGCAATCTATACCCGCCGGTGGTCAGCGGTTCTTCAACGCAGACTTATTTTCTGGCGCAAGAGTTAGCCCGGCAAGGGCATAAAGTGATTGTGATCACCGCCCAGGTTGATGCGGCTACGCCGGAAAGCACAGAGCAAGATGGCGTAATCGTTCATCGGTTAAAAGCATCTGTGTTGCCTGCCTTGTCCATCGCATTAAATTTCCCCTGGCTCAATTTAACTTTTCGTCCTGCCAACTTGCGCCGCGTAACCGCCATTTTGGAAGAACATCGCCCTGATATTTTGCATTTGCATAATCACATGTTCGATCTGGGCCTGGTTGCGGCACGGATGCGCAAGCGTTTCAAAATCCCTATGGTTACTACGGTGCATACCATTATCCGGCATAGTAATCCTCTCTATAATCTTGTTTTGCTGCCAGCAGATCGGATTTTGTTAAAGAAATTAGTAATAGACAAGTCCGATAGACTGATTTGCCCCGATTTTAACGTCAGCCGCTATGTGCAAGAAACGTTTCATCGTGCCGGGACGACGATCGTTCCGTATGGGATCGAAACTCTGACGAATTTCGATCCTGAGCGGGTGGAAGAACTTCGTCAACAGTATCAACTTCAGCAGAAACGCGTCATTCTATCCGTCGGTCATGTGCATGAAATTCGTAACCGCCACG
>CALCSH010000602.1 GCA_937893815.1 uncultured Anaerolineae bacterium
TGTATTTTCGATGGTTTTTGGTCATGACCCGATCATTTTCCCAGCAGTATTGGGGTTAGATATTAAGTTCCGTGATTTTTACTATGCATTCCTGATCGCCTTGCATACGTCCTTGCTTCTCCGCATCGTGGGTGAATTGATGGGCCTGGGCTGGGCGCGCTCATGGGGAGGCTTGCTGAATGTTCTGACATTACTTGGATTTCTGGCAGCCATCATCCGGCCTCTACAAAGAATTGCAGCCGTATCGAAGCGAGTCTAGTATTCTTACAAGCGCCCAATGCAAAAAGCGGCGCACTCGGCAGTTGAAGACTCTTTGCGTGGCAATGCCCGCTCGATAGCTCAGGGAATTGCGCATCAGTTTGGGTTGGTGATATCGGCTTGATAGCAGCATGCCAGCCGCGGGCAAAACTCGTCGAGCATCTTTGACGCCACTGCAAAAAGACATTTTCACCGCAGAGTGCGCCGAGATTTTTTGACGATTTCGCAGAAAAAGAGCTTCTTTTTTGCCGATTTTGCACTTTTTAAACTCTGCGCACTCCGCGTTCTCAGCGGTGAAGGTTTTTTGCAGTAGAGTCATCTTTAAATTTATAAAAGCAGGTGAGTTGCAGCAGAATATGCAGCAACTCACCTGCTTTTTTGATAATATCGAGCGTAATTTCTAGATTTGGGGGTTGGACAAGAAACGCATCACCGTTTCGGCGAAGACTGCCACGCCAACGGGCAGGCACTCCTCATCGACATCGAAGCGCGGGTCGTGGTGTCGGCGCTCATCGCCCTCGATGCGGCAGCCCAGGTAGAACATTGCCCCCGGCGCTTTTTGCATGAAAAATCCAAAATCTTCAGCACCCATTTCTGGTCGGGGAACTTGCAAACGCTCCGGCCCCAAGATATCCTCGACGACTGCGGCAATCAGATCGGCAACCTTGGGATTGTTCTTCATGGGTGGATACCCGATCTGGATTTTCAATTCGTAGTCTCCGCCCAGAGTTTTTGCCAGTTCGAAGGCGCGCTCAATTTCGCTGTGTAGTTGCTGTTGGACATCCTCCTCCAGATAGCGAATTGTACCCGACATCTCCACCGATTCGGGGATCACATTGTCGATATGCCCACCTTGAATGGAACCGATGCTAATCACGGCGGGATCGAAGGGCCATAAGCGTCGCCCGACGATGCTGTGCAGCGCCAGGATGACATGCCCGGAAATGAAAATAGGGTCGATGACTTTGTGTGGGGTGGAGCCGTGCCCTCCCTGGCCGATAACTTTGCCATAGAAGGTGTCCACGCCCGCAGCGCTATTTCCATGCGATAATTCGATCATTCCGGTCTCGGTGCCCGAGTAGACATGAAGGGCGATCACGCAATCCACATCCTGCATAGCGCCATCGGCCACCATGCGCGGCGCGCCGCTGATGCCCTCTTCATCTTCCATCTCCTCGGAGGGCTGGAAGAGAAAACGCACTGTGCCGGGTAACTTTTCCTTGGATAATAAGGCTGCCGTCCCCAGCAACATGGCCGTATGCGCATCATGGCCGCAGGCGTGCATCAAACCCTCGTTGAGCGATTTATAAGGCACATCATTGGCTTCTGGAACAGGCAAGGCATCCATATCGGCTCGGATGGCGATAATGGGTTTGCCCTCTCCCAATTCAGCGACCACACCAGTTTTGCCAACTCCGCTTCGCACCCGACAGCCACAAGCTTTTAGAATTTCAGCCACTTTGGCGGCGGTGCGTTCTTCATGAAAACCTAATTCAGGGTGCATATGAAAGTCGCGTCGCCATGTGATCATTTGCGTGTGTAACGATCGAGCTTTTTCTAACATTTGTAAATATCCTTTTTGTAGAACTGACTCCACTGAAAAAACTACCGTGCAGGTGTTCCCGTCGGAATATATGGGGGTGGTGGCTTCGCCACCACCCCCATATATTCCGACGGACATCTCCGTCATCGGCTTTTTGCAGTAGAGTCAGAACTGCATTATTTTGTTGGAATGTTCAAACTGTAAGAAGCTCAAAAAAGCAAGTGTGCGGAGGGGCTTTACCCCCCGCACACTTGTTCTTAATAAATTTCATCTACCTCACCTTTCGATGTGTTTCGCCAAAAATTCAGCCCGCCGTTTTTTTACATCGACCTGATTTTCGATCTTCAGGAAAGCATGACCTTCATCCGCGTAGGATTTATAATCACACTCTTTTCCCAGGGCGGTCAATTTTTCGTAGGCCTGCGACGATTCGCTCGGTGGGCAGCGCACATCGTTGGCGCCGCAAAGCAACTGTACTGCAGCCTGGATTCGCTCCAGGAAGAAGTATGGTGAATGCTTGTACCAGCGATCATAATCTTTTTCCGGGTCGCCAAAGTTCTCCCGATCCCAATGTTGTAAATCCTGACGCGAGTTTGCGTGGCTGGTGAACCAGTTCAGGAAGGGAACCGCCGCCGACCCCACTACAAAACGCTCCGGGAACTGGGTCAGGCTGGTCATTGTCAGGTAGCCGCCCCAACTGCGCCCGGTGACAGCGATGCGTCCAGGGTCAGCGAGGCCCTCTCGTTCGAGAAAATCTGCCCCAGCGACCACATCCTCAGTATCCACGCCTCCCAGGTCGAAGCGGCTGGCTAACTGCCAATCGCGGCCGTACCCCGTCGAGCCGCGATAATTCGGCGACAGCACCACCCAGCCGCGGCTGAGCATATGCTGCACCAGCGGATCCCAGGTGGTTTGGGTCAGCCAGTTTGGCCCGCCATGCACGGATACAACCGCCGGGGGTAGCGCTCCGCCCTGTTTTGGTCGATACAGCAGCGCGGGCACCTCGGTTCCATCCAGGCTGGGGTAGATCACTTGCTGGGGCAGCACAAGCCTGTCTTGTGGAATATCGTCAGGCAGTGAGAAGGTCAACTGCCGGAATTGACCGGTAGCGATATGGAGTTCCCAAAGATCGCAGGGGCGGCGGGGGTTGTCAAAGACGAACAGTAGATACTCGCCATCCGGGGTGAAACTGGGGGCATAGATCACACCCGGTTCGACCTGAAATATCGTGCTTTCAGCTAATCCCAGTGATTGTACTGCCAATGAGCAATCTGGCCCGTGGCTGACCACGTAGGCGAGTCGTTCACCATCTGGCGACCAGTCCGGCGATTCTTTTTCACCCTTGCCCTGGGTAAGCCAGGTGATTTCTCCTGTTGCGATTTTCAGAATGCCGATTTGATACAGGCCAGAAATATTCGACGCAAAAGCCAGGTGCTGGCCATCCGGTGCCCAGTGTGCGCCTTTTGCACTAATCGGCTGGCCAGCGCGGGAGACGGCAACCGCCGGGCCACCGTCCAGCGGCACAACCGTGGTGAGATAATCCTGACCTGCACCTTCCGAGACAACTGCTAGATGCCGTCCATCCGGCGACCAACGCACCACCCAATCCGGGCAAGGTTGGTCGAGCACCTTGCGCATCTCTCCGCCCGTTGATGGCACAATAAATACATCGAAACGGCCATCGCGATCGGAGCAAAGTGCCAACCACTTCCCATCCGGCGACCAGGCAAACGATGTGGTCAGTGCTTCCGGGGTGTTGGGGGTGAGATTGATCTGTGTTTGCGTGGCGAATATGTATTCGTGAATGTCGTAATTTTCGCCGCCATCGAGATCGACGACATAGGCTAATTTTTTGCCATCCGGGCTGTAGCGTGGGGAGAATTTGGCTCCCTCCCCGCTGGATACCTGCCGGGGCTCACCGGGCAACTTCAAATTCAGGCAGTAGATTTCCCAGCGCCCGCTGGCGTTCCAAGAGAAGGCGACTTGCGAACCATCTGGCGCGATATCGTACCCCAGGTCAGGTTCTACATATGGGACGCGCAACAAGGTTTCCAGATCAAGGGGCGGGGTTTTCATGGAGAGTCCTTTCAGGCTTCGTGGCAGGCAATCCAGTGATCGGGTCTGATCTCGCGCCAAATGGGCAAGTCGGTCTGGCAATGTTCTTTGGCGATGGCGCAACGCGGGTGAAAGCGGCAGCCAGAAGGTGGGTTGGCCGGACTGGGTGGATCCCCTTCCAGGATGATTCGTTGGCGGGAGCGCGTCAGGCGCGGGTCGGGCAAGGGCACCGCGGAGAGCAGCGCCTGCGTGTAGGGGTGCAGGGGATGGTCGTATAACTCATCCTGAGCCGCCATTTCGACAATCCCGCCCAGGTACATGACAGCTACACGGTCGCAGATATGCCGCACCATGCTCAAGTCGTGGGCGATGAAGAGATAGGTCAGCCCGAAACGATCTTGCAGATCTTCGAGCAGATTGACAATCTGGGCCTGGATCGAAACATCCAGCGCCGAAATAGGTTCATCGCAGATGATGAACTCCGGTTCCGAGGCCAGGGCGCGGGCGATGCCGATGCGCTGGCGCTGCCCGCCAGAGAATTCATGCGGGTAGCGGTTCATATAATTGGCGTTCAACTGCACCAGATCGAGGAGTTCTTCCACTTTCTCAAATTTTGCATTTCCCTGATCCATATTGTGAACGGATAGCGGTTCGCCGATAATTCGCGAAATCGTCCAGCGTGGATTCAACGATGCATACGGATCTTGGAAGATCATTTGCATGCGTTTGCGCAGCGCGCGCAATTCCCTGGGTTTCTTGCGGGTTAAATCTTGACCATCGAAAAATACCTGCCCATCTGTCGGTGGATAGAGTTGCAGCATTGTGCGGCCGGTGGTCGTTTTGCCGCAGCCGCTTTCTCCCACCAGCCCCAAGGTTTCTCCGCAGTAAATATCAAACGAGACATCATCGACAGCTTTGACGGCGCCGACTTCTTTTTGAATCAGAATCCCTTGATGGATTGGGAAATATTTCTTCAAATCTTTGACTTGCACCAATATTTGTGTTTGATTCATCGTTCCCTTCCCGTGCTAACATCTACCCAGCAAGCCACTTTGTGATCTGCCTCAAAGGGTAAAAGCTGGGGATTTTCATGCATACATCGTTCCACAGTGAAACTGCAGCGTGGTGCAAATGGGCAGCCGGGTAAAACTGTCAGGCCGCCCGGCGGAAAGCCCGGTATAGTTGCCAGCCGTTTATTCTGATCTCTGCGATCCACTCTAGGGAGCGATTTCAGCAAAGAGAGTGTATAGGGATGCAGCGGGTTTTCGTAGATTTGGAATACATCGGCTTCTTCGACTATATATCCGGCATACATGACGACAA
>CALCSH010000603.1 GCA_937893815.1 uncultured Anaerolineae bacterium
GTTCGTTGGCCAACGAATGCACGGAAACAATGATATCGCTGGGATGATCGTCGATCAGACGGCGGAAGGCGTTACGCACATAAGGCCACGCCCCGGCAGAGAGCGCACTGACGCGCATTGGGCCATCGCTGAGGTTATAGCCCAACTCCCAAACCCGCGGCGCTTTGACAATGCGCGGGTACATCGCCGGGAGCATTTTCAATGGCGATGGTGCGTAATCTTTAAAAATATCGACCATTTCAGTGGAATATTGATCACCATATTCCAGATGCAAGGCTTCAATGATGGCTTCACTGGCGCTGCGATGACCTCCTCCGGTATCAGAAAATAAAAACAGGATATGCGGTCTTTCAGTTGGATGGGTCATGATGTTCTTCATTTTGAACGATTGTTTTCAATCGGCGGGCCAGCTGGCGGCGAGGTAACATAACGCGTCGCTGGCATCCCAAACATTCCAGGCGAATATCAGCTCCCAAGCGGGTAATTTTCCATTCATAGCTGCCACAGGGATGTGGTTTGCGCAAGCGCACGATATCGTTCAGGTTCAAATCCGGGAGCATGGCGCGATTATAACATGGGGCGATTTGCGTTATACTTGTCTATGTATGGGTCTTTAGGAACTGCCGTGAGAAACCCCAGATTTAGGGAATAGAGCGTTCGGCGAACGCTCTATACTCCTAAATCTGGACAACTACCACGGGTCTTAAGTATTCCCTTAACTGTTATTCAAAATATGTGTATCTACAGCATCTGGAATATATTCTGATTCCCTCGCGACTTGGCAGCTTTGCGTGGGGCAAGCTTTGCTCAACCGTCTGAGGATTACTACATAAAAGGAGATGAAGCGATGAGTTTCAAATATACCTGGTACGGACACGGAACCATGGGCCTGGAAACTGAAGGCCACAAGATATTGATCGACCCATATTTCACCGGAAATCCCGCCGCCAGCACGACCGCCCAGGCCGTGGAAGCCAATTTTATTATCGTAAGCCACGGGCATGGTGATCATATCGCGGATGTCGCCGCGATCGCGCAGCGCACCGGCGCGCTGGTCATTGCCAATTTTGAAATTATCAATTGGCTCGGTGGTCAAGGCGTGGAGAAGGCCCACCCCCAACATATCGGAGGTGGATTCAATCATCCGTTTGGCTATCTCAAGCTAACCCACGCGCTGCACGGATCCGGCCTGCCGGATGGTTCGTATGGCGGAAACCCGGCGGGAATTTTGATCACGACCCATGAGGGCGAGAAAATCTATTTGGCCTGCGATACAGGCTTATTTGCCAGTATGAAATTGATTGGAGAAGAGGGGATTGATTTGGCCGTATTGCCCATTGGTGATAATTTCACCATGGGGCCGGATGACGCACTACGGGCGGTCAAGATGCTTGAACCCCGGCATGTGATCCCAGCGCACTATAATACGTGGCCGCTCATCGAGCAAGATGCAGCCGCCTGGGCCACCCGCGTCGAGGCTGAAACCAGCGCAAAGGCGCATGTTTTGCAACCCGGCGGAAGCTTCGAATTATAAAAAGAGACTCCACTGAAAAAACTACCGTGCAGGTGTTCCCGCCGGAATATATGGGGGTGGTGGACATCTCCGTCATCGGCTTTTTGCAGTAGAGTCAAAAGGGATTTACCCACGACGGCATTGATCGCACACACCAAAGAGTTGCAACCAGTGATCGCAAATTTGGTAGCCACTTTCTTCGGCCACGCGTTGGAATAGCGGCTCCAGGTCATCCCCTTCGAAGAATTCCACGTGCCCGCATTGCTGGCAGATCAATAAATGCTGATGGCCCGTAAACCCGGCTATAAAAGCCTGGCAGCCATCCGGTTGATGAACGCGTTGAATCAGTTCTAACTCTTCGAGCTTTTCCAATGTTCGATACACACTGACCAACCCCAACGAAGCATACCGCTCGCGCGCCAAATCATAAATTTCTGTGGCGTTGAGCGCGCGGCCACTCTGCGAGAGGGCTTCCACCACGGCTCGCCGCGGGCCAGTTAGCCGATAGCCGCTCGCACGCAGGCACGCTAACCAGTCTGTATTTCGATCATCGCAAGGGGGGAAAGAAGTCATCGTCTCTCAATCATTCTCGGCAATTACGAAATCGTCAGTAGCATGGGGGAACTGCTCAGGCGAACCCCTTCGTAGAAAATATCCCATTTCTCGATCTCTTTCAGCGCAAAACTGGGGCTGCACCAAGCTAAGTTTTTATGGGTCTCTGAGATTTCGCAAGGTAAAGCCCAGATTTGGGGGTGTGGCGGGTGTTTCACACCCGCCACACCCCCAAATCTGGGAACCTCCACGCAAAGTCTCAAAGAGCCGTTTTTCTAAAGCCACTCCGTGAACTCTGTGTCTCTGTGGTGAATATCTTTAAGCTGCAATTTTTTCGGAGACGACACCAGCCATGAGCAGGCCCACCTGCTCTTTGGTGACATCTTTCGCATCGACAATGGCTATGGTCTGACCGCGGTACATCACAGCAATGCGATCGGAGAGCTCCATAATTTCATCCAGTTCGGTGGAAACCAGCAAAACCGCGCAGCCATCATCGCGCTTTTCAATCAATCGATTGTGAATATACTCAATCGATCCGACATCCAAGCCGCGGGTTGGCTGCGACGCTACCAAAAATTTGATCGGACGAGAAAATTCGCGCCCTACAATCACTTTTTGTTGATTGCCACCGGAAAGCGATCCTACCGGGATCAATGAACTGGGTGTGCGTACGTCAAAATTAGCCACGATCAAATCGGCTGTTTTGATCACCGCATCCATTTGTATGATAGCGCCTTTGGCAAACGGCTCCAAGTAGTAGGTATTGAGAACTAGATTATCGGCAATGGGTGCGGTCAGTACCAATCCATCTTTTTGGCGATCTTCCGGAATATGGGCTGAGCCTAATTCGGTGATGGTACGTGGCGATGCGTGGGAAATATCCTGGCCCAACAGTGTAATTTCACCACTTACCGGATGCGAGAGGCCTGTCAGAGCTTTGACCAACTCGGTTTGTCCGTTTCCTTGTACTCCAGCCACCCCAAATATTTCACCCGCCCGCACATCAAAGGAGACATCCTTGACCATCACCTGATTAATTTCATCGAGAACAACAATATCTTCGACTTTGAGAACAATTTCCTGAGGGTTGGCTGGCTGTTTGTCAACGTGCAAATCCACAGCGCGGCCTACCATCATGGCTGCCAGCGAATTTTGATCCGCTTCCTGGGGGAGCGCCGAGCCAACCACCTGTCCGCCTCGAATGACAGTGATGCGGTCGGCAAATTCGAGAACTTCACGCAATTTATGCGTAATAAAAATAATTGATTTCCCATGATCCACCAACGAGCGCATAATTGTGAATAGTTCATCCACTTCCTGGGGCGTCAGCACGGCTGTTGGCTCATCGAGGATCAGAATATCGGCCTCCCGATAGAGGAGTTTGATGATTTCCACACGCTGCTGCACACCGACGGGTAAATCCTTTACATAGGATCCAGGATCAACCTCGAGGCGGTATTGCTCGGAAATTTCGCGGATGCGCGCCGCCGATGAGCGACGGTTCAATAATCCGCCAAAGCGAACGCTCTCATCACCCAGCATAACATTTTCGGTGACGGTAAAAACGGGAATGAGCATAAAGTGTTGGTGCACCATACCCACACCGGCTGCGATGGCATCGCGAGGCGATGTCACGACTATTTTTTGTCCGTTAACAAAAATTTCGCCCTCATCGGGGGCGTATAAACCGTAAAGAATGTTCATCAGGGTCGATTTCCCTGCTCCATTTTCCCCCAGCAAGGCGTGAATTTCTCCCTTTTCAAGCGTTAGATCAATATGATCATTGGCGAGCACACCGGGAAATCGTTTGGTAATTCCACGTAATTCAAGAATGGGTGCCATAAGTACCTCATCATTTCTACGTAAACTATTGGCTGATAAGGGGTGATTATATCATGTGTCTCCCGCCTGAAAGCACTATGGCGGTTCAGGGTCTTTAGGAACTGCCGTGAGAAATCCCAGATTTAGGGGTATAGGGCGTGCTCCGCACGCCCTATACCCCTAAATCTGGACAACTACCACGGGGATTCCCAGAGACCCTGGCGGTTCATCCAAAACCAAAAGCTGGCATGGTGTGATACGCCATGCCAGCTTCTCTTACTTACTCAGGTTCATATAGAAACCCAAAGCAATAGCTACGTTTGGTTAGAAATCTTCAATGGAGACGCCAGCCGCATCGAGAACCTGGCGGAAGGGGTCGTAGAAGGTGTCGTCGTGGACTT
>CALCSH010000604.1 GCA_937893815.1 uncultured Anaerolineae bacterium
GACTTCAAATTCACCTACGATATGATCATGGCAGACGGCAATACCGTCAACTCGCAATACCCCTACGATTACCTGACTTCAATTGAAGCGCCGGATGAGCGGACGGTTATTATGTCTTTCTCCGAGCCTTTTGCCGCCTGGCAAGCCAATTTCTGGCGCGGCATTCTGCCTCAGCATGTGCTCCAGCCCGTATTCGACGAACAAGGCTCATTGATCGAAGCGGAATGGAACCTGGCCCCAACGGTCAGCTGTGGACCGTATGTTTTTGGCGAATGGGAATCGGGTAGCTATTTGAAATTCGTCAAGAACGAGAACTACTGGAAAGGCGTCGCCAATATTGACGAAGTGTTCTTGCAGTTTGTGCCGGATGACGCGGCGCAATCTGCAGCTCTGGCCGCCGGTGATGCCGATTTAGGCACCTTCCCTCCGCTCTCGGATGTTCCGGGGCTTGAAGAAGCCGGTTTGACCATTTACTCAGTGAATGGTGGCTATTCAGAAGGCTGGTTCTTCAACCTGCGCGATATGGCCAGCCCCGCTATTCAGGATCTGACTGTCCGCCAAGCAATTGCGATGTCGATTGATCGCCAGGCGATTGCTGATGATCTCTTGCTTGGATTAACGCAACCTGTCGAAACGCTTTGGGACGCGATGTCCGCCTCGGGGTATGTTTCTCCCGATATCGTACCCTGGGAATATGACCCGGAAGCCGCAAAGACATTGCTCGAAAACGCAGGCTATGTTGATACAGATGGCGATGGCATCCGCGAGGATGCCGATGGCAACCCGTTGGTTATCACCCACGGCACAACCATCCGCGAAATTCGTCAGGATATTCAGGCAGTGACCCAGCAAATGCTGCGCGAAGTCGGTATCGATCTTCAGATCCAGAGTTGGGATTCGGACATCTTCTTCGGCGGTTATGCCGATAGCGCGCCACCCGCCCTGGGTGAGGTCGATATCATGGAATGGTCCGATGGAACCTACTTCCCAGACCCCGACACAGATTACTGGCTGTGCTCGCAACTGGCTACCGAAGAGAATCCTTGGGGCTATAACTACTACCTCTGCGACGAAGAACTGGATGCCTTGTTCCAGGCCCAATTGGTTGAAACCGACCCCGTGGCACGGATTGAAATCTTCCACGAAATCACCAAATACATGCACGATAATGTGTACTGGTATGGCCTGTACGTTGATCCAGATATGTGGATTGTCAGCCCACATATTACCAACGTATCCTTCTCAGGGGTGACACCCTTCTACAGCATCATGGATTGGGATATCTCCGAGTAAACCGTTAGTTGGTTCAATTCAGAGGCCGGGAATGCTCGATATTTTCCCGGCCTCTGTGTACCCCGAACTATGAGATGGAGATCAAATGACGCGTTATATCATCCGCAGGATACTTCAAGCTTTCCCCTTGTTAATCATTATCAGCATTCTCTTATTTGTGCTGATGCTCAATACGGGCGACCCGCTTGCTACCATGGGTGGCCGCAAAGCAACGCGGCCAGAAGATCGCGAAAGGCTTTCTCGTCAACTGGGTTTAGATAAACCTGTTACCACCCAATATATCTACTGGCTGGTCGGCAATGATTGGGCTTTAGTCGATATGGATGGAGATGGCACACCTGAAACACCTGGTGCCCGCAAAGGAGTCCTGCGAGGTGATTTTGGCAATTCGTTGGTATCGCGAGGGAAAGCCGCTTACGATATCATTATGGAACGCTTGCCAAATACACTCATCTTGATGATCCCGGCAGAGATTATTGTTATCATCATCTCTTTATTGGTAGGTATGTATTCCGCCTTACGCCAATATTCGCTTATCGATCAAATCATAACGGCATTATCTTTTATAGGCTATTCAATGCCTATCTTTTTTGTGGCCCTGGTCTCTATGTATCTCTTCGGGGTCAATTTCAAGCGTTGGGGTTTGCCTTATTTACCCACCGTGGGTATGTTCGACCCCCATATTGGCAAAACCCCACAGCAGATACTCCTGCATATGGTGCTGCCAATTCTCAGCATGACAATCATCACCGCAGCCGGGTATAGCCGTTTTGTACGCTCCCAAATGCTCGAAGTAATCAGTGAAGATTATATCCGCACCGCCCGATCGAAAGGGCTACCACAGCGCATGATTATTCTCGGCCACGCTCTCAAGAACGCCGCGCTCCCCCTGGTCACGATTATCGGTTTGGATATTCCCCTTTTGTTGGGAGGCGCCGTGGTTACAGAGAGCATCTTCGCCTGGCCGGGGATGGGGCGATTGTTTATCGATCATCTCTCGCGCTCCGATACTCCGGTGGTGATGGGAATTTTGATGATGATATCCATAGCAGTGATCCTGGCGCAATTAATTACGGACATTGTCTATGCCTGGCTGGATCCGAGAATTCGCTATACGTAATCGAGGAGACGTGTATGCAAGCCACATCAGAAAGTGATGTCATTAAATTACAAGAAGGATTCAAGGCGCAAGCGCTCACCCCTAAACAATTGGTCTGGCGGCGATTTCTACGCCATAAAATGGCCGTTGTTGGCGTGGTGTTGATCATTATTTTGGTCCTGTATTCATTTGGTGGTGCATTTGTTTTTAGCGAAGCCGATGCGAATTACACCGAAACCAGCATACGCCTCAGCCCACCCTCGGCTGAACATCCTTTCGGCACCGATACTGTCGGGCGGGATATCCTGGCGCGAACAATCTATGGCGGTCAAATTTCGCTATTGATCGGTCTGTCGGCTGTAATTGTCGAAGTGATCGTCGGCGTGCTGATCGGCGCAATCGCTGGATATTATGGCGGCTGGATCGATGGTCTGCTGATGCGCTTCACCGAGGCCATGTTCAACATCCCACAGTTGTTTTTGCTTCTTGTGATGGCCAAATTCTTTGGGAGCAAAATTCCCACAATCGATGTCGGCAATCGAGAATTCAGTGGAAGTGTGATTGTCATCATTGTGATTATCGGTATTACTAGCTGGATGTACCTGGCAAGAATCGTACGCGCCAACTTTTTATCGCTCAAGGAGCGCGAATTCGTTCTGGCCGCACACACAACCGGCACATCCAATCTATCGATCATCTTTCAACATATTTTGCCGAACAGCATTGCACCGATCATCGTTTCGGGCACTTTGAGTGTCGCCAACGCCATCATCTCGGAAGCCTATATCAGCTTTTTGGGCCTTGGCGTCCAGCCGCCTACCGCAACCTGGGGAAATATGCTGGAAGGCGCTTACAACTACATCGATTCGGCACCGTGGATGTGGATTTTTCCCGGCACATTGATTGTCCTGACCGTACTCTCGATTAATTTCGTCGGCGACGGCTTACGCGATGCCCTCGATCCCCATGCTCTAGTAGAGGCGAAATAGGAGATGACCATGCAGCCAATACTGGAACTACAAAACCTGGAAGTAAATTTCCATACGCTGGATGGTGTGGTACATGCCGTCAATGGCGTATCCTATTCTGTTGCTGCCGGTAAAACACTCGGCGTTGTAGGAGAAAGCGGATGCGGGAAAAGTGTCAGTGTGCTTTCCGTGATGCGCTTGATCCCGGATCCGCCCGGAAAAATAAAACAAGGCAAAATTCTATTCCACGGCGAAGATTTATTGGAGTACGATGACAAACGCATGGAATCCATCCGCGGCTCCGAGATTGCGATGGTATTTCAGGATCCGATGACTTCACTCAACCCGGTCTTGACGATTGGCAAACAACTCACCGAGGGCATGATGGTGCACCAGGGGATTTCACGCAAGGAAGCCACCGATCGAGCCATTGATCTTTTAACGCTGGTGGGTATACCGAATCCAGCAGAACGAATTAGCGATTACCCTCATCAATTCTCGGGGGGGATGCGCCAGCGTGCGATGATCGCGATGGCCTTGTCATGCTCACCAGAAATCCTAATCGCCGATGAACCCACCACGGCGCTGGATGTGACCATCCAGGCCCAGATTGTTGAGCTGACCAAAAGCTTGCAGGAACGCCTTGGGATGGCTGTTGTTTGGATCACACATGACCTGGGCGTGGTGGCTGACCTTGCCGATGATGTTGTCGTCATGTAT
>CALCSH010000605.1 GCA_937893815.1 uncultured Anaerolineae bacterium
CGTGCCTTTGGGGGTGATTTCCGCACCGCACCAATTTGGGTTTTCGACGCCACACCCCAGCAATTCGGCATAGGCAGATTGAAACGCGCCGAAGTTGAAGTCATTCCCCTGAGTATTCCTGAATCCGTGCAGCGCAATTATTTCGCCGGTAAGGTATTGGCCGCGGCACAAGCTGAATCCACGGCTACTCCAGGCGATAGCACCCTGATTTGGATGAGTTCCGACAGCCTGATATTCCAACCCCCGCTGGGTTTTGATCTTGATGGGAAATACGATATTGCCCTGCGTCCCGTACATATTCGGAATATTGGCCTGCGTGTTGATGAACCGCTCAATGAATTCTGGAAAACTATATATGCCGCGGTGGGCTTGGACGATGTGGATGTGCAGATCGATTCGTTTGTCGATGGGCAACGCCTGCGGGCGTATTTCAATTCGCACAGCTATGCCATTCATCCGGGGTTGGGATTATTGCGGGAATGGTACGCGATTTTCGAGAAACTCGTCTGTGACGAAATTTTTCAGCAGGGCGTGTGTAAAGAACCTCGTTATCAAATATTCTTACATCAGGCTGTGTTCAGCGCCCTGATCATAAAAATGATCGAAACGCCGCGTATTCGCCTGCTGCCGCCGGAGTATAGTTATCCATATCATTTGCACAGTCAGATTCCCGCCGCGCAACGCGCACAACGCTTCAATGATCTGGTGTGCATCGCCTATGAAGACCAATCGCTGAATCCCACAGATTTGACGAATATCGCGGTTGATGAGCCGCTAAAATCCTGGTTGGAGGGGTATCATTAAAATCAATTCATAAAAACCTGCTAGGTCTATTTTCATTACTCTTATGGAGAAATTATGCAAACAAAATTTATTGATGGCGCACCTGCAGCAATTGGCCCCTACTGCCACGCCATGCAATCCGGAAATCTTGTCTTCTGTTCCGGGCAAACGCCGTTGAACCCTGAAACCATGCAGCTTGTCGGCGACGAAATTGGTGAGCAAACGCGTCAGGCGTTGGCCAATCTAGAAACCGTACTCAAAGGCCTGGGGCTTTCGCTTCACCATATCGTAAAAACCACCGTATTCCTGAAAGATATGGCAGATTTTCAGGGAATGAATACAGTGTATGCCGAGATCTTTGGTGGTCATCGTCCGGCGCGCACCACAATTGCCGTGCAGCAAAATCCACTCGACGCACTGGTCGAAATTGAGTGTATTGCGGAGCTGGCGTAGCAGAAAGCACCGATCAATTATGATTTATACGCACCATATTAGCAGCATTCCCCTGCAAACTGGGGATATTATTGGCACAACCGACATCGAGCTTGAAATTCAAGCCGGGGAATTCTGGCGATTGCTTGGACGTTTGATGCCCGGCCCGGTAGATCATATTGCGATTTATACCGGCCCAGGCGGACGCTGTGTTGAATCCGGAGGTCGGGGTGTGATCACTTTTGATATTGATGAGGGGGGTTGGCTTTCAGGAAAAATGAGCAAGCACCGCGGGCGGTTTCTCGACCAGTTCTACGGCGTAGCCTACCCATTGGCTGGGCGGGGATTATCCGAGGAAGAAGAGATACAAATTCGAGAAAACGTCGCCGAATATTGTTTGAAACAGGCCCAGGCGCACAAACGCTATAACCTCAACTTTCTCGATTCGGAAACGGAAGAAAGCTTTTATTGCAGCCAGCTTGCCTACAAAGCCTATATTCAACACGGCATCAACCTCAATACCGGCGCAGGGGTTCCCAATTTACCCGGTACGAGCAGCATTGTATTTCCGCAAGAGATATGGAACGCTTGTTTGGTCAACACAACGGTTTGAAAAAAGGAGAGCGAAATGCCAACTGAATCTGCTGCGCAAGCTTTGAGTATTTTACGCGAAGGAAGCCATTACCAATGGTATGTCATCACCCTATTTGCTTTTGTGGTCTATGCCTATGCTGTGGAGATCGAACGCCGCAACTGGAATCTGGTCTTCGCCGGGCTGGCTTTCTGGGGCATGGATTGGTTCAATGAAATCTGGAATTCGCTGTTCTTTCACTTCAACGGTCACGCACCGGTTTGGGGAGCACCCGGACAAACTGCTTATCTGATATTGATCGGCCTGAACATCGAAATTTCTTTCATGTTTGC
Organism: uncultured Anaerolineae bacterium; assembly: GCA_937893815.1. Taxonomy (GTDB): domain Bacteria; phylum Chloroflexota; class Anaerolineae; order Anaerolineales; family UBA11858; genus NIOZ-UU35. The sequence continues at coordinate 2,140 of CALCSH010000605.1, forward strand.
CGTCGCCGGGATCGCTTTTGGAAAAATGCTACTCCCCGACAAGCACACCAAAATTCTAGGGATTCCGAACCGGCTGTTCATGGCGATTGTAAATTCGGCATTTTGTGTATTTGTGGAGGTGCTGCTCAATCAGATTGGCGCGCTGACCTGGGATTACTCCTGGTGGGATGCTTCTTCCCCTTGGTTAATTTTCTTGTTTGGGTATTTCCACTTTTTCCTGGTTTCGTATTGGGTGCATGATATGGATACCATCAGGAAGAAACTCATCACGGTTGGCGTGATCTATGGAGTGGTGTTTCTCGAAATCCTGGTGTTCGGCGTCATCCTGAAGTGGATTTAGTGCCTATGCCGAAAAATAATGTCACCCGTTTGCTCGATCAACGCAAAATCGAGTATGTAATCTTTGAGTTACCAGAAGAAAAACTGGGAGCGCTGCAAACCGCCGAGATGCTGGCTGTGCCCCCAGAGCAGGTTTTTAAAACGATTGTGGCCGCCCGGTTAGAACAGGGCAAGCCTATTCTGGCCGTGATTCCCGGTACAACGGAAGTCGATTTAAAATTACTGGCGAAAGCGGTGGGAGAGAAAAAAGTACGCCTGACCACGCAGGGTGAAGCCGAAGATATCACCGGCCTTCAAGCCGGGGGGATTTCCCCACTGGCCCTGATCAATCGTGGGTTTCAAACAGTGATCGATGCAAGCGCCAAAATCTTTGATGAAATCCATATTTCTGGCGGGCAGCGCGGGCTGAATATCCGTTTGCCCCTCAAAGACCTGGCAAAATTAACTAACGCACGCTTTGCGCCAATCGGTAAAGAATAAGTCCTTCGGAGTTTGAAAATCCGAAGGACCAATTATGCTGTGGTGGGAGCAATCGCTGAGTTTATTCCACATCCTCCGCAATAGTGGAGATCACAGCCTCCGAAGCGGGAACCGCCTCCGGGACAACCAGCATCATCACAATATACACCCAAAACAGTGCGCTGCCGGTAACCAGGCTGCCAAAGACAAAAATCAGGCGCATTAGCGTGGGATCAATATTGAAGTACTCGCCCAAACCGGCGCAAACCCCGGCGATCATACGATCATCTTGTAAGCGATAAAGGCGTTTGTAATTGTCAGTCATTTTGAATTCTCCTGATAAAAAATTTCGATTACCCCCATATACGCAAGTCCCCCCGGTAAGTTGCGCAATCAAACAAGGCACGAAATCTCAAGTGCACATGGATTTTTGGGGCGACCACAGAATTCGTTGAAACGATAATCATCAACAAAATTTACACATCGATGAAAATCAACCCAAGGCCACAAGGAAGCGAAGTTGCAGAGAAAAACACAAAACTTTGCGTCGCTGCTCCCCTGCGCCATTGCGTTAACTATTCAAACTTCTGTCGCTGATTGAAGCCCGCTGAGCCTATACACCACAGCCGGTTCCGCTTTGCCCTTGACCTTGACCGGTGGGAGTTGCCTGGCGATCACCTGCCCAGCGATGGCGCGATAGGCACTCTCAGAGAGCAATATCTGGCCTGGCTCGGCAACCGATTCCAGGCGCTGGGCGTAGTTGACAGCATCGCCAATGACCGTGTAATTGAATAGATCGTTGGTGCCCACATTGCCGACCATCGCATCACCGGTATTGATGCCAATGCTGAAATAGAGCTGATGTGCTTGCGTGACGGTCGCACGGAGTTTGCGAATTGCGGCATCCATCGCCAGGGCCGCTCGGGCGGCACGCAACACATGATCGTTCTGGGGATCAGGAGCATTCCAGAAAGCCATCACCGCATCGCCCATAAATTTATCGAGGGTGCCCTCTTCGGTGAGAACGGCCTGCGCCGCGACCGAAAGATACGAATTCAGTACACCGAAAAGCACTTCAGGATTTGTGCGCTCGCTGAAGGGCGTGAAATTGTGAATATCGGCGAAAAGCACGGTCAGCGGCTGGCGAATTCCATCCAGGCGTAAATTGGTGGGGTCCGCCAAAAGACGGTCGCGCACGCGCGGGGCAACCACACGCCCAAAGGTTTGACGGATGCGCTCGTGCTCGGTTTCGAGTGTGTGCTGTCGGGTGAGATCATCAATCACGATCGTGGCCCCTTTGGTGTCGAGTTGTGCATCGCGTAACGGCGTGCTGGAGAGACGCAAGAATAATGGCCCGCGCTCCAAAAGAATGGGATTGAATTCTTCTCCTACAATCGCCGTGCCTTCGCGTAACGTGGCAGCGGCCATAAGTAAAAAATGCGGCCCCAATTCAGGCAGAGCTTCGCCCAATGTGCGACCAATCACTTGTTCCACAGGGGTGCCCAAAATGCGCACGGCTGCCTGATTAAAGAGTGTAATTTTGCGCTTCAAGTCGGTGGTGATGACCCCCGACGACATGGATGCGAAAATATTATCCATCAGGTTTTTCATTTCAAGGGTCTGATTAAGGGTTTCTTGCAGATTAGCAAACAGGCGCACGTTTTCCAGCGCCAGGGAGGACTGCCCGGCCACAGCTTCGAGAAATTCGAGATCGTCACTGGTATAGGGTTCCCCGGAGCGTCGCGCCCCCAGGGCCAGGAAGCCGATCATTTTTCCCTCATGGTGCAACGGCGTGAACACGCGGCAGCCGAGCGCATCCAGCGTAGTTGCTTCGGTGGACAAAGCTTCGGGAAGAGTACGGCCCGGCGGGAACCAGATGCCACCCTCCCCCTGATTCAGAATCCCCACCAGCGGATGTTCGGCGGGGAGCGCTACACTGTGCTCATCCGGATTCTGCGGGCGATAGACCGCATCCGTATCATCATATAAATAGATCAACACTTTATCGGGAGTCAGTGCGGCGCGAAGTTCGTGCTCGAGCATATACAAAGTATGGCCCATTTCAGGCGAAATACTGAGGTAACGCGAAAGATGGGAGAGCACGCGGCGATAGTCGGCGCGGGTGCGGTAAAACAGGCGGTCGATGGCGCGCTGCATCAGGTTGCGCAGCGGCGTCAGGCCAACTACCAGCACAAAAAGATACAGCGCCACGAGCACGGGATCGTCGGGGGTAATTTGCGAGGGAATAAGAAACGAGAGCAGGGCAATCAGCAAGTAGAAAATACCTACGGCGCCCGTGGCGGTCAGGGCATAGGTGAGGGTGACGCCCATAATACGATCGACATCCAGCAAGCGGTAGCGCACCAGAGCATAGGCCACCGATAGTGGAAAAGCGATCAACGCCGGGAAGGCAATATTGACCTGAAACAGCACCAATTGTCCAAAAGCTGAGGGCAATAAAAATGTTACCAGAATAGGCCCAAAAGCCAGCACCGAGCCAAAAACGATAATTCGGCTTTGCTGGCGGATCATAGCCGAACTGCTGAACGCCACGCGGAAAATCAGCGAACCCAGGAATACCAAAATTCCTAGACTGATTGCAGCATAACTCCATAACCAGGTATTGATATACCCCCAGGGGTCGGTGGGTATCAGGATTTCACGCATCACCGGAATCGCCAGGGCGAAGGTTAGGAACCAGGGCAGCCAGTGTAAGCGCGGGTAGCGCTTAACAAAATCCATCTTTTTGGGGAAATCCATTGCCAGATGCAGCAGCGCCCCTCCGGCTACGGGCAGGCTCAGCGCCCAGAGCAGCACCAATGCCTGACTGGTATTCATATCGAAATAGGCCGCCGTAATCGTACTCGCCGATGACGTAAATGCCAAAAAAGCCAATGATGAGCGTTTATCGCTGCTCAGACGATAAGCCCAGGCCCCAATAAACCAGAAAGCAATCCCAACGATATACGGAATCCCGAACCAGATCACCAATTCTGCGTGGCTAAAACGCCGCGGCGCAACACTTACCTGATAGGGTTGCCCGTCCATAGTAACCAACCCTAAGGTTATCACATCGCCCGCATCGGAAAGCGCCGCCCGCATATCAGTTCGGTTGGCGACGGGCTTGCCATCCATACTTACCAATTGATCATAATTTTGTACCCCATTTTCTTTGGCCGCCCAATTCTCGCGCGCCACCTGGCTTACTACGCCATTCGGCTCCAGAAACAGGCCCAAAAACGGTTGCTGCACCCACCTATACGCCCAAAAAGGGGCGAGCAGCAGCACCAAAAATGAGATCCCCGCGAAAGACAGCGGAAGTGCCTGCATGATCCAATTTCTAATGCGTCGAATTCGAGTCATGGCTCCACCGATAGCAAATGCTTCATCTTCTCAAAAGTGGCGGGGCCAATACCAGAGACTTTTTGTATCTCTTCGATGGTGGAGAATGCGCCGTTTTCCTGGCGATAGGCGATAATTTTTTGCGCTGTGACCGGCCCAACGCCGGGTAAGGTTTCTAACTCGGTCTGGGAGGCTGTATTGATATTCACGATTTGTGCAACGGACTCCCCCTGAGGTTGCTCGGTGCTGGCGGGTGCGGAACCTGTATCCGCGGGGCTGGCTGCCCTCGAAACGGCAGGCACAACCACCTGACTCCCATCGTCAAGCTGGGCAGCCAGATTTAAATTTTCGACGTTGGCATCTTCTGTGATGCCGCCTGCCGCGGCAATAGCATCTTGTACGCGGCTATTCGGGGGCAGATTCACTACCCCCGGTTCTTCGACGGCACCACTAACATGCACCAAAATGGGCACAGGCATTGGCGCAGGCAATAGCTCAATCGGCGCGCCGCGCGGTGGGCTGCTGGCAATCAGCACAGCTCCCGCGCCAATCAATCCAAATAAAACGCCAATGGCGATCAGCCCCCAATTCTTCACATGGATTCTCCTTCGAGCGAGTGCAGCCTCAGGCCCAATTGCTGGCGTTCTGCGTTTATATGCAAAATGGATACCTGCACAGTTTGTCCCTCAGTGAGAATTTCAGCCGGGCTATTCGGATTCCCGGCCATCTCCGAGATATGGATCAAACCGTCAAGCCCCGCTTTCAGGCGGGCGAAGGCCCCATAAGGAACAATATTGGTAATCACGGCTTGCGCCACGTCGCCAGGTTGATAGCGCTGGACAGCCTCATCCCAGGGGTTGGGGTACAGGCGTTTGAGACTCAGCGCCACGCGGCAGCGTTCCTGATCGAGATGCAGCACATAAACTTCGATCTCCTGATCTGGGGAAAGCACCTCCGAAGGATGGCCGACACGCCCCCAGGAGAGTTCAGAGATGTGAATCAACCCTTCGACACCGCCCAAATCAATGAATACACCAAAATTAGTGACCGTTGTTACACACCCGGTTATGCGTGCGCCGGGCACCAGAGTATCCAACAATTCAATGCGCCTCCCCGGAGCCGCCAGCGCGGCGCGCTCCGAAAGCACAACGCGCTCGCGTTTCGGGCTGCATTCGATGACTTTTAACTTGAGATCACGGCCCGAATAGGCGGCTAAAATTTCCTTGCGCTGTTCATCGTCAGTTTCTTCGGAAATTTCGATAATATGTGAGATTGGCACAAAACCCTGAATGCGATCATCCTCTACCAGCAACCCACCGCGGTTGAATCCGGTAACGGTGAGCGTAATGATGGCATCCTCCTTGTAGAGTTTTTCGGCCCATTTCCAATCAATCGGCGCATCGTTCTCCGGGCCAGGCTCAATCTCTACCAACGTACTTTCAGTTGTATTCACCTGGGCCTCCGCGTCCGCTAATATCGCGGACCACCAGGCTTCGTCGGGGGGAGATTCTGCTGTGAGTTCAGTAAGTTTATATTCCACCATCATTTCCTTTGCCTATAAAGTTGGTTTTTTTGCCTCTTCCAATAACGGGGTCCTAATCCCCGGTATTTTTACCTAATTCCCAGAACGGACATCTTGCTCCATCTCCATCAGTGCCTGGGCAACTTCTTCAATCGCAACGCGCTGTTTGCGGTATAAATCGGCCTCCGACATCGCCAGACGTGTGGCTACATCGCGCACTTTACGCCCCTCCATAAATTTCATCTCTAAGATATTATACAAAAGCCACTCCGTTGTAAACCGCCTCTTTCCCTCCGGTTTGATTTGCTCAACCCCCTGACGCAGAATTGCCCTGAGTGCATTCACCGAACCATCATGCTCTTGAATGGCTTGCTGCACTACCTGCAAGCGCAGTAGTGGGCTTTTCGAGAGTTTCGGTCCTCCCCAGTAATGGCTAAGCGCATCTTTCACCCAACGGGAGAAATCATCATCCTGAATATCTTCGTGGGTTGCGGTGAGCAGGTCGGCGCTATCGTAACGCCCTGCGGCGCGCAGGCGTTGTATCCAATCCACCTGAGGGGTTAGCGTTTCGAGGGAGTTGAATACTTTTTGTTGCTGCACCCGATCGATCAGTGCCAGCGTGGCACGCTGACTCAGTGTATCCAATGCGGCGCGCTGTTCTTCATCGAGAATATCATCCATCGCGCGTTCTGCACCCAATAACCCCAGCAAAGGGGCATTCTCGCCCGCGGGGGTTGGTTGATCTTCAAACAACGGGACCAGCCAAAAATCGCCCCAGGTGAAAAGACGCAATTGCTGCGTAGCGCCAATCTCGAGTTCATGGTTGCGAGTAACAACTTCGACAAGCTCCTCGGTCAGCTCTTCTTTTTGAAGTTGCTCTGCTGCGCCCACCGTAATTATCATCTCAAAACCGGGCGGAACCAGCACCACCACAAAGGCGCTTTTAATTTGCAGATGATCGCAAACCGCTGTGAGTATGGCCTCCAAAAATTGCCCCAGATCACCCGATGTGAGCAAGCGTTCTTCCAACCTCTGCACCAGTTGCAAGCTGTTATCGGTGTTGCCGTAGAAAAGATAACGCTCCCAAATGGGCGCCAGCATTGTGACGGTATACTGCATCAGCAAGAGCGTGCCCACCATGGCGAGAGGGACTGCCGCTGAATACACCGATCCGAGAGACTCGCCCGCGCGGCGCACCAGGGTGGTGACTGCTAAAACGGTAGATGCTGTCACCGGGCCGCGCATGACCCATTTGAAGAGTCGCCGCTTGACCACGCGATCAGGCCAGGAGACGCCAAAAAAGGCCACAGCGTACGCCATTAAAACTATGAGCACTGAAGTGATGATATTCACAACATCAGCCGTCAGCCAAAAGATGATCGGATGTGAGCTGACAAAATGGGCGCTATATGTCAAATAGGGGAAAGCGCTCAGTGCAGGGGCGGTCGCCCCAGCGATCAGGTAGGTCATGCGCCGCTGGCTGGTACGCGTAATTGTACGGCGATAGGCCCGACCAAAATTGATCCAGGCCCAGATCATGCTAGCCGTGTAATAAGCAAAAAATAGCCAACTGAGCGGCGTGGGTGCCAGGTAATTTGTCGATGTCGTATGAATCATCGTGCCCATTAATTCAGATGAGGGCACCGCCAGCACAAAGGCTGCTGAAATCAGGTAAGTCAGACGCACGATCAGCCGCCGCCGCCCGCGAGATGGGCGCCCGGTGGTGGCTAATAATGCATCGGAAAAATGCAAATAGCTAGGCGGCAAAAAAATGACGCCTACCCAATTCAACCGCACCCAGATCGGAAGCAACTCGGGTTCTTGGATTACACTGGCAATCGATTCCCCCACAAATACCACGACCACGCTGAAGAAGATCACCGCTACCGAGCGTGCCACGCGATCTTTTAAATTAAATGAAAGCGCATACAACAACAGCGAAAACGCTGTAATCGCGATTCCCGCTGTGAGCAATTGGTTGAGAGTTTGTAAACTACCGATCAGGGAGGGCATAAGAGCACTGTTCGTACCTTACAACTGAAATGTAGCCAGAACCATTTCTTCTGACTCAATGCTGAATCGTTAATCGATTACTTCAACCACTTTGAGAAAAACAGGGCAATATCATGATTGGCAAAATAATGATCATTATAGCCACAAAGCTCAAAGCCTAACTTTTTCGCCATCTGAATCGCTGGGTAATTTTTGGGCTGAACTTCCAGAATCAGGCGCTGCATCTCATGGTGTACTGCCCAATCTTGCCCGGCCATAACCAACGAACTGCCAATTTTCTGACGTCTCAATCGTCGGGCCACAGCCAAATTTGTGATTCGCGCCGCCCCGAGCTGTGGATTCAACGCCAGGCTGATATACCCTGCGGGGTTGCTTTCCAGGTCAGCTACCAGCAAACCATCACGCGTTGCCCAATCATCGAGCAGAGTTTGGGGGTTGTGTGGGTACTGTACCTGCACCGAGCGTGGCAACCGCACCTCACGAAAACTGACATTTACGGTATCTCCCTCGCTGCGAAAATCCATTTGCCAGACATGATCGCTGGTATAACTGTGTTCCAGCGCAGCCAGTGCATGAATATCCGTCGCCATCGCAGGTCGAATTTCAATCTCGGGCATAATTCACTCGCTAGGCGTTTCTACACGCACTTGAATCGCACAAGGTGCAGATGGTGCACCCTGGTTGTCGGACACAATCAGGCGCAACTGATAATCGCCCGCGGGCAGGCGCGAAGTATCCCAATAGCCCAACAATTCCTCCCGAACGGGTTTATCCCCGGCCTGAATTGTCAACCAGGTAAGGGTATTGGCATCAGCCATTTCGAATTTATAAAACCCGAAGTTGGGTATATCCGCGGAACCATAAATCTCTACCACGCCCTGAATTGTATCCCCGGAAGCAGGCGTTGTAATTTCAATTTGAAGCGGGATGCAAAGATTATCAGAGGCGGCACTCGCCGCGGCGAGCGGCACAACGGTGGGGAGGGCTGCTCCTGCCTCCTCGGAGGAGGCTTCCAGCGTGATGGTGGGGGTTGCCAATAAATCCAGCGTGGGGGTTAGCAGCGGGGCCGCCGCGGGGATGGCAGGTACGACAAAATACACCAAGCCAAATTCAATTACGCCGAGCAAAAAAACCAACACCAACATACTGGCAGACCAGTTGACCCGCTCGCGGGCGCTCTCTTGTTCCAAACCAAAGGCTGCGCTGCGTAGATCATCCCAGGCCAGTGTGAATTTCCGCAACTGCCAGACCGCCAGAATGCCCAAAACCAGGTAGACGAATACTTGATTGTTGTAAAAGAATTGGAGTGACTCAGCCATAAAGTGCCTGGATCGAGCAATTTCGATATAAGTATTAAAGCGCTTGCAACACACCGTGCAGCAAATTGACCAGTTTGGGTACCATCACCTGTCCGGCTGCCAGCACTTCTTCATGGGTGGTGATGGTGCTGCCGTCAAGATTGGCCTTATTGCTGATACCGGAAACCCCCAACACGCGCATACCACCGTGCCGGGCAACCGTCACTTCGGGTACAGTAGACATACCCACCGCATCCACGCCAATCGCTTGAAGGAAACGCAGGTCGGCGGGTGTTTCAAAAGACGGTCCTGCCAGGCAAATATAAATTCCCTGGTGCAGCTTGATTCCGGCAGCTTGCGCCGATTTGTGCGCCAATGCAATCAACTCTGCATCGTAAACACGGCTCATATCGGGAAAGCGCGGGCCAAACTCTTCCAGGTTAGGGCCGCGCAATGGGTTTGCACCGGCCATACCCAATAAGTTAATATGATCGGTGAGCAGCATCAGATCACCCGGTTCAAAATCGGGACGCACAGCTCCAGCCGCGTTGGTAACGATGAGCACTTCAATACCCAGGCGCTGCATCACACGGATCGGCAATGTGACTCGATCCATGCCATAGCCTTCATAGTAGTGAGTACGCCCCTGCATAACAAAAACATCCTGGCCTTCGAGTTCCCCTACCACCAGGCGGCCCGAATGACCGATCACCGTAGAGATCGGCCAGTTGGGTAACTCATCATAGGGAATAATTGTGGGATTTTGAACCGTGTCGGCCAATGGGCCTAATCCAGACCCGAGGATAATACCAATTTTTGGATGTGATGCAATTCTCTCGCGGACGGCTTGCACCGTTGCGTCAATTTCGGCAAGTGTAATAAACTGACCCATGCTGGCTCCTTCTGCATCTTCGAAAACAAAAGGGTGGCGGGGTAACCGCCACCCCCATGACGTCCGATTTTCCGCCTTGATTTGAGGTGAATAACCTGGGGGATTATATCACGAACAGGCCTTGAGCACTTCTGCGAAGGCCGCCACGGTTGTTTCTACAGCCGGATCGTCAATCCAGTAGTGGGTGACCAGTCGGAAGCGGCGCTTGCCGGTTGCACCCACGAGAACTTGATGTTCTTTGAGTTGAGCTACGATTTCAGCTGCGCCCACAGCGATCGTATCGCTCAGGCCGAGATATACCATATTCGTGGGTGGTTGTGTGGCATCCACTACTACACCAGGGAGTTCGGCCAGGCCTTGCGCCAATTTTGCGGCGCGATAATGATCTTCTTTCAAGCGCGGCACAATATCTTGTAGGGCAATGATCCCGGCCGCGGCCAATACACCAGCCTGACGCGTGCCACCGCCCAATTGCTTGCGGATGCGGTGGGCGCGGCGGATGAAATCATGCGTGCCGCAAAGCACGGAGCCGACCGGTGCACACAACCCTTTGCTCAGGCAGAACGTCACTGAATCGACAGGGGCGGCGAGTTCGGCGACATCGACATTCAAGGCCGCGGCCGCATTGAAGATACGCGCCCCATCCAGGTGTAGAACCAGCCCGTGAGCGTGGGCCAGCTCCCCCACTTTTCGGGTGTATTCCACACTCAGTGGTGAGCCTCCGCAGCGATTATGTGTATTTTCCAGCGCAATCAGACGCGTGATGGGGTGATGTTCATCATCAGGCCGGATGGCGGATTCAATCGCATCCAAAAGCAGCGTGCCATCGACCTGATTGGGCAGCGTATGAGGGTGCACTCCGCCCAGGGCAGCAACCCCCCCGGCTTCGTAACGAAAAGTATGCGCCTGGTTGCCCATGATAACTTCATCGCCGCGTCCACAGTGCGTCAAAATCGCCGCCAGGTTGCCCATCGTTCCCGAAGGGACAAACAACCCGGCTTCTTTGCCGAGCATAGCCGCGGCTATTTCTTGCAGTTGATTAACAGTGGGGTCTTCTCCATACACATCATCACCGAGTTGGGCATGCGCCATTGCTTCGCGCATCGCCGGGGTGGGCTGGGTAACGGTGTCGGAGCGTAGGTCAATGATTGCCATAATTTCTCCAATATATTGAGCGGGTTGATTGAAAACAAGTTGACAGGTTGGAAGGTTCGTCTGGCAACTTGTTAACCTGCTAACTTTTTAATAGTTCTAGAATGCTTTCTAATTCCGCGGGGAGTGCTGCTTCAAACGTGCGTGGGTTGGCTTCGCCGGGGATAACGATCGACAGCCGTTGGGCGTGCAAGAATTGGCGCTCCAACGGAAGGCTGGGAGTTCTACGCCCGTAGACCGTATCACCGACCACCGGACAGCCGACAAAAGCCATATGTAAACGAATTTGATGCGTGCGTCCGGTGTAAATGCGCACCTCGAGCAGGGTGTGTTCACGAAAACGCTCCAGCGTGAAAAACTCACTGACGGCCTCGCGTCCTTTATGCGGCGAAGTCACCGCCATGCGCTGGCGATGCGAAGAATCGCGCCCGATAGGGGCTTCAACGCGACCTGTAGGGGTGGGCGGTTTTCCATCAACCAGCGCCAGATAGCTTTTGCCAACTTGCCGGTCGTGAAATTGTTGGCTCAGCCAGTGTTGGGTGCGGTCATTCTTCGCCATGATAATCACCCCGGAAGTATCTTTATCCAGGCGATGCACCAGTCCAGGGCGTTTCTCGCCGCCCACGCCTTCAATTTCCGGGGCATGGGCCAAGACGGCATGCACCAATGTGCCGCTGGCATGCCCCGCGGCGGGGTGTACCACCATCCCAGCAGATTTATTGATCACTAGAACATCATCATTTTCAAATATAACATCCAACGGAATCGCTTCCGGAATCAGTGTACTAGGCGCGGTGGGAGGAATAAAAACTTCAATTTGATCACCGCTACTCAACGCGAATCCGGCTTTATGGGGGATTTCTCCGTTGACGGTGACTCGCCCATCTTCTATCAACACCTGAAGACGCGAGCGAGAGAGTTCCGTGATGCGCGCCGTAAGAAATTTATCGATGCGTTGAGGCGCATCTTCGGTAAATGTAAAATGCAGTTGCGAAGAATTCATCCGGTAGACCTCCGAGATTTTAGAACTTTAATTGGCGACAAAATGGATTGGGATGTGCAAGCCCATTTGTCGATGCTGATTTTCACGGAAATCTCAGATGCTTTTTTGTCCATTTTCATCAATGGCTGGATTCATCATATGAGAGATTACCACCCTCAGGGTGATTTTCTGCACCATCGGGCAGCGCGTCCGACTCCTGAGATGAGGATGCTGTTTTCCGTTCCTGAAGCCACATCCCGATGATGAGTACAGCCACGCCAATCGAGATACTCGAATCGGCTACATTGAACACCGCGAAAGAGCCTATGGAGATAAAATCGGTCACGTAGCCGCGGGCAACGCGGTCAATCAGGTTGCCGAGTGCGCCAGAGAGCTGCAAACCCAGCGCCAAACGCAAGGGCCAATCATGGCGCGGAATTTGTGGGTAGTAATACAAAATCATCAATATGACCACACAGGCCAGAATCATGAGCGGGGTATTCGCATTGAGATTTTGCCCTAACCCAAATGCGGCCCCGGTATTTTTCCAGTTGACAATCCGCGCATAAGGCGCCAGCCACTCCCAGGGCGTCCAGGTATAACTGAACTCAAGCCTGGCGCGCACCAGAGCTTTTGTCCATTGATCGAGGCTGATCACTACACCGATAAGTACCGCCAGCCATAAATAATCTTTCGCGTACTTTTTCAAGAGAACCTCCAAAATTCAAGCTTACGCACTTGCAACTTAGACTCTACTGCAAAAAGCCGATGACGGAGATGTCCGCCGGAATATATGGGG
>CALCSH010000606.1 GCA_937893815.1 uncultured Anaerolineae bacterium
GTTGGCTCCCAGCTATGGCATCTTGCCGTTATCGTCACCGATCCCTACGTGGCGGGTTTCCTGGCTCGTCTGGTTCCTTTTTTTCTTCTGGTCTCCTTCTTCGGTCTGCAAAACCTGATTCTCCTGCCCCTCCTCCGCCACGGATGGGACAACCTGGGCGGCGCGTTGACATCAAAAACCCTGCGTCTCAGCGGGATTGTTTTCGGCGTGCTGTTGCTCCTCTGGGTCGTCATCGCCTTCACCGGCCTGGGTCTCACCCCCGACGGCATCGGTTGGGATGCGCCCGGGGTGCCGCTTACAGTTGGGGCTGTTGCCGGAATCTGGTTACTGGCTTTGGGGTGGCCGTCACGTTGGGGGAATGGAAGTCCACTGCGCATAGATCTTGCGCTCAGTTTCGTCATTTGGCTCGCCGCCGTCCTTATCTGGCAACAGGTACCCATGCGCGCCGATTATTTTGCTCCCGCCCCGCAGCCGCCTAATTTCGAATTTTATCCCCACTCCGATGCCGCCATGCACGACCTGGCCGCCGAGCGTCTGCTGATGGGCGAAGGCTTTGACGGTGTGGCCCGCAAGCCGCTTTACTCGGTTTTTTTGGCTGTTTTGCATCTTGGCGCGGGTGAAAACTACGCCCAAATTGTGCGCCTGCAAGTGATGGCGCTGGCTTTTTTGCCCGTTATCTTCTATTGGATCACCAAAACCCTGCACCTGCGCACCTCGGGGCTGATCGCCGCCGCGCTGCTCATTTTGCGCGAACGCAACGCCCTGATGCTCTCCGGCACCATTGGCGTTTCCAATGCTAAATTGCTCATGTCCGACCTGCCCGCGACGCTTGGCGTTATGCTGCTAACCGCCCTGTTGCTCTACTGGCTGCGCCAACCTGCCCAACGCCGCGCCGCGTCCCTTGCCATCGGCGGCATCCTCGGCCTGCTGCTGCTCATCCGCCCGCAAATTATCGTCTTCGTTCCGGTTGTGTTCTTGCTTATCCTGATCGTTTCCATTCGCCCCAAACTTTTCAACCTTCAACCTGCAACCTTCAACTATCGATATATACTTTTTCTTACCATTGGGCTTATTCTTACCCTAACGCCCTGGCTGTGGCGCAGTCATCAACTCATCGGCCAGTTTACCCTCAACGACCCCATCCAAAACGCCTTCCTGACCCAGCAATATAGCATCACCCCCGGCGAGAGCCGCATCCAGCGCCAGGCAGGCGAGAGCGATGGCGCCTTTGCCCAGCGCGTTGATACTTATCTCTCCGAATTCGTGCGTGCCAACCCGGGTTATGTGGCCGAATTCATCACGCGTCACTTTGCCCACAACTGGCTCGAAACCCTGCTGACCCTGCCGCTCTCCCCCTGGCTCGCCGAATCCGCCGAGAGCGACCTTTTCCCTTACTGGCGCACACAATCCGTTGACCTGTGGAGTGATTGTTGTTCCCCGGCAGCCTATGTCGCCGCGCAGCCCTTCTGGGATGATTGGCAAGGCGCGTTCAGCACCGAAAACATCCTTATGCTGACGCTCAACCTGGCGATGCTGGCTCTCGGCTTGAGCGCAGCCTTTCGTCGCAATCAAATCATCGGCTGGCTGCCGTTGGGCGTGGCGCTGGTATACATCTTCAGCACCGCCGTGGGCCGCTACTCCGGTTGGCGGCTGCTGCTCCCCGCCGACTGGGTGGTGCTGTTGTATTTCGCCATTGGTTTGGGGCAGAGCGCCGTTTGGCTACGGTTCTATATTCAGCGCAACCCCGGCACCTTTGTCAGACGTCCGACATCGAACGTCCGACGCATTTCAACCTTTACCCTTCAACCTTCAACCATTTTTCTTGGATTGATTTTTCTGGCTCTGGGATTCACCCCCCTAATGATGGAAACCCTCATCCCTCGGCCTGATTCCCCTTTCCCGGCGGATATTCGCGCGACTTTCGAGTTGATCCCCGAAATCGAGCCGATTCTCCCCTCGGTGGAAGCCCTGCTCTCCGATGAGCGCGCCATTCTGCTCCACGGGCACGCCCTCTACCCGCGCTTTTACCTGCCCAACGAAGGCGAACCCGGCAACGAGTGGACATCTTTCTCGCCGCGTGAATACCGTCGTTTGGGTTTTGTGCTGCTCGGAGAGACGCAGGCCAATGTCGTTCTGCCCATTGATGAGGCCCCGCCCTACTTCCCCCATGCCGCCGATGTGCTTGTCCTGGGCTGCCGCAGCGCTGACCACATCTCCGCCCGACTGGTTGTCCTGCATGATGAACACGGGTATACTATTCTGCGCTCATCGGCAGAGTTAACCTGTGATACTGCGCCGTAATTTTTAGACCCCAAAGGTTTTTCCGCGAAGCATTCCGAGCAAAACGAGTGAGCAAAAACCTTTTGGGTCTCCCATGCTTATGAAACCAATTGTCCTCATCAACCCCAACCTGGTCGTGCAGCGCAATGATCCCTTCACCACGGGGATTGTGTATATGCCCATCGGCCTGGCCTATACTGCCGCGGCTCTGCGCGACGCGGGCTTGCCTGTGCAAGTGATCGATGCTTTCGCTGGACAGCCGCGTCAGGCGCGCCGCAGCGAAAAATTTACCCTGATGGGGCTAACGGATGATGAAGTTTTAGCGCGTATCCCCGCCGATGCCAGGCTGGTTTTCCTATTTGCGATTAACCTGACCAATCACATCGCCAGCGAAAATATACTGCGGGCGATCAAGCAGCATCGCCCGGATTTGCTGGTCGTGGTTTTGGAGAATACCCAGGCGGTCACGGCCTATGCCCTGGAGCATGTGCGCAGCGTTTTCTTCGAGGCTGGGGCCAACTTTGTTCTCACGGGAGAAGCTGAACGTCAAGCCGTGGTTGTGGCGCGGGCGCTCGGGGGGCAGAATCCACCCGGCGAATTGAATCAACTCGCCGGTTTGGGCAGTCCGTCTTTTTTTAATCCACCGGGAGACTTCATTCAGGATTTGGATTCTTTACCTTTCCCGACCTGGGATTTATTCCCCATCGAAAATTACTGGAATTTACGTTTCGCTCACGGCCCGCAGTACGATAACCGTTATCTGCCCCTGCTGACTTCGCGCGGCTGTCCTTATCCGTGCCGCTTTTGCGTGGTTCCGGCGACCAACGGGCAGAAGTGGCGGGCGCGCTCAGCGGTCAACGTGGTGGATGAGATGGAGCATCACGTCAATACGTTTGGCGTGCGCGAGTTTCATATTGAAGATTTAGACCCCACAATTTCGGATGTGCGTATCCGCGAGATGTGCGCTGAAATTACCCGCCGTGGCCTGAAAGTGACCTGGAAGATTGTTGCCGGGACGAAGGTCGAGACGATTCGCAGCGAAGAGACGATTGATCTGATGGCACAGGCGGGTTGCCGTTATATTTCGATTTCGCCGGAAACCGGTTCGCCGCGCGTGCTCAAACTGATGCGCAAACCTTTTGATTTGGATCACGCTATGCGGCTGGTGCGGCGCATGAATCAGGTCGGCATCCGCTCGCAGGCCTGTTTTGTGCTGGGGTTTCCCGGCGAAACCCGCGAAGATTTGCAAATGACCTGGGATTTAGTGCGTGACTTGACGCGCAAGGGCGTGGACGAGATTGCGTTATTCATCATCACGCCCGTGCCGGGTTCAGCCATTTTCGATGAGTTCCGCGGCTATGAGTCGCTTTCGGACATGAATTTCACCCCCACCTGGCGCGAGGATTATGATGCCTTGAGCCAGTTCCGTTTGCGTTTGTATGGAGCCTTTTTGCTGTGGAAATTGCGCTATCATCCCGGTAAAATCATTCGCCAGGCATGGAATTTTACCCGTCGCCGTTTTGAAACAAAGATGGAAATGGTTCCGTATCGCGCTTTGATGTTAAAATGGTTTGACCGGTAAAGAAAAATCCACGAAGGACACGAAGAAAATTTAGTGATCCTTTGTGTTCTTCGTGGATAAAAATTTTGAGAATGAGTATGGCTGAAACCCAAACCCCGCACATCGCCGTTGTGATCCCCTGCTATAACGAAGCGATTACCATTCAACGGGTCATCGCCGATTTTCGCGCCCAGTTGCCGGATGCGGAATTTCACGTTTTTGATAACAACTCTAGCGACGACAGCGCACGCCTGGCTGCAGAAGCCGGGGCAACCGTGCATTCGGTCCGCAAACAGGGCAAGGGCAATGTCATCCAAAAAGCGTTTGAGAGTATAGTCGCCGATGCGATTGTTATGGCTGATGGCGATGATACCTACTTTGCCGAGGATGTTCACAAGTTGTTGGAGCCGGTGTTGCGCGGCGAGATTGACATGGTCGTTGGCGACCGCCTGCCGACTGCCTCCGATGAGAATATGCGTTGGCACCGTCATTTGGGCAACCGCCTGATTGTGTGGAGCATCAATCGCATGTTTGGCACGCGTTTCCGCGATATTCTCTCCGGCTATCGTGTCTTCAGCCGCCGTTTCGTGGAGAATGTTCCCTTATTGACTCCAGGATTCGAGACCGAGACTGAGATGACTCTGCAAGCCCTGGAAGAAGGCATGGAAATTATCGAGATGACGGTTTCCTACCGCAGTCGCCCCGTCGACAGCCATTCCAAGCTTAATGCCGTGCGCGATGGCTACCGCATCATGCTCACCGCGGCGATTTTGCTGCGTGATCACAATCCACTGCGTGTCTTCGGATTGCTGTCACTTGTGTTATTATTGGCGGCTTTGGTGCTGTTTGTGCTGACTTTGACGGGAAATGCTGCCCTGTTGATATACGGCGCGCTGCTGGCCTTGTTGAGTGCATCGGCCTTTGGATTGGGATTGGTGCTGAATGCTGTCAACACGCGCTTCCGGCAGCTTAAACAAATCATACAAAGGAAATAAATTCACCACAAAGGCACGAAGACACGAAGAAGAGATTTTATATTCTTTGTGCCTTTGCGTCTTCGTGGTAAAAGCGAATAAAGAAGATAATGACAAACCCAAACGAACAATATCAAGCTTTGCTTGAAAATATACCCTGCAACCTGTGTGGGGCCGACGACTACGAAGTGGTATACCCACCGCGTTATGAAGATGCCCGTCCCGATGACATTCTAGAAACCTTCCGCTCCTCGGGCGATGAGATTCTGGTCGATCAACTGGTGCGCTGTAAACAGTGCGGGCTGCAATATCTCACCCCGCGCCTGAAGAGCGATGTGGTCATTACCGGCTACAGCGAAGGCACCGACGAAGCCTTTATCTCGCAAAACAAAGGCCGTGAACTGACCTTCGCTAAATCGCTGAATCTGATTGAGACATTCAAACCCCAGCGCGGCCGCATCCTGGATGTCGGCACGGCGGGTGGCGCTTTCCTTGGTGTGGCTCATCGCCGTGGCTGGGAGGTTTCCGGTTGCGAACCCAACAAATGGATGGCGGCATGGGGCAGCCAGCACTATGGCATCCACATTCAGGCCGGGACAATGGATGACATGGAGTTGGCCGACAATGGTTTCGATGTGCTCACCTTGTGGGACGTTCTCGAACACACCCCCGACCCCAAAGCCGTACTTGCCGATTGCCGCCGCGTGCTCAAGCCCGATGGAGTCCTGATTGTCAACTACCCCGACATTGCCGCCCTGGTCTCGCGCCTCATGGGACGTAAGTGGGTGTTCCTGCTCTCGGTGCATCTCTACTACTTCACCCGCGAGACCATCCAAAAGATGCTTACCGCCAGCGGCTTCACCACGCAGCGCATCAAACTTCACTGGCAGAGCCTCGAGTTGGGGTATATCCTCTTCCGCATGGGGCCGTACATCCCCTGGCTTTCGAAACTGGGCACGAGAATTGTTAAAGCCTTGCGCATTGAGCACCTGCAAATCCCCTACTGGATGGGGCAAATTCTCGTCATCGCCCAACCAACGGCTGAAAAATAAGAATTCACCACGGAGATACAGAGACCACGGAATTTTCTCAGTGAAACCACAGAGAATCTCTATGCCCTTTAGGGTACCGTGGTAAAAACAAGGATGTTATGAAAGAAAAAATTGTTGTCCTCGGCGCCGGTATCGGCGGACTTTCGGCGGGGTACTTCCTCGCTAAAACCGAAAAATACGCAGTCACTGTTTTAGAGAAAGCCCCCGTCACCGGCGGGCTGTGTGCCAGCTTTGAGCATGATGGCTTCACCCTCGATTACGGGGCGCACAAAATTTACTCCGTGATTCCTGGCGTGTTGGATGAAATCCACACATTGATGGGCGATCGCTTGCTGACCCTGCCCAAAAAGAATCGCCTGTTTTTACGCGGTCATTTGGTGGATTACCCCCTTAAGTTGGGGAATCTGGCGAAGGTGTTGGGATTTGGTACCTTTGTGCGCATCGGACTGGGCTACGCCCTGGAGTTGGCACGTGGTTTATTGGGGAGCCCAACCCCGGGCAGCTACGAAGAATATATGATCCAGCGTTTTGGGCGTCCGGCTTACGAATTGGTTTTCGAACCCCTGGCCGATAAAGTCTGGGGCGGACCCGACACCCTGCACCCTGAGATGGCACGGGCGCGCGTCCCAGCATCGGGCGGCATCGAAGTCATCCTCAAGCTGCTGGGCATCAAAAAAGAGACCGCCGAAACCAACGCCGAATTCTTCTATTACCCACGCGGCGGGTTTGGCGATCTGCCCCAGGCGATGGTGGAATATATTGAAGAAAATGGCGGGCAGGTGATTGTCAACGCTGATGTGCGCGAGTTGGTGCGCGAGGGCGCAATAATCACCGCGGTGCGCGGCACGGTGGATGGCAAGCCCGCCGAATTCGAGACCGACTATCTCGTCTCGTCGATCCCACTACCCTTATTGGGGCGCTTGCTCTTCGGCGCCGATGCCCCCGTTTTGCCCTCGATTGACGAATTGGCCTTTCGTCATCTGGTGCTGGTATACATTTTCGCCGAGAAAGATATTTTGCTCGAAGACCAGTGGATTTTCTTCCCTGAGCGCGAGTATATTTTCAGCCGCATCTTCGAGCAAAAACAGATGAATCCCGAGCTTGGCCCCGCTGGCCGCACGGCGATTGCCTGCGATTTCACCTGCAATGAAGATAGCTGGCAGTGGCAGGCTAGCGACGAAGAATTGGCCCAGAAAACAATTGAAGGGTTGGTGAAGGGCGGTTTCCTGAATGCCGAAGATGTCAGCGGATATCTAGTAAAACGCACACGTAATTTTTACCCCCGCTACGATCTGGCCTATGTTGAAAAAATGAAACAGGTCAGCACGCAACTGCAAGAAGCCGAAAATCTGCTGTTAACTGGACGTATCGGCATGTATAACTACAATAACTCCGACCACTGCCTGGATATGGGGCGCTTCATCGCCGAGAATCTTTCCGCCGGACGTCCCCCTGTAGATGTGTGGAACGACCTCGAGCAGCGCGTTGCTGACTATAAGATCGTAGATTAATTTCCTGCAATTTCACCACGGAGACACGAAGGGCAGGGAGTTTTTAAAGTTTTTCTCTGTGTTTTCTGTGGCTCCGTGATTTTTTAAATTTAACTTCTTTTCCCGCTCAACCGGGCGACCAGGATATGCAAGGGGAGCGGGATCAGCCCGACAACGGGGAGCAGCCACTTGAGCAGGTAGTAGTGATTCTCCCCTTCACATTCGGGGTTTTCGTCAATCGTTTGATTCCCCTCGGGGCCATAGATTCCCACCAAAATATCAATTACTGCATCGCTATACCCCTGAGCGGCGTAGAAGGGGCGAATGATCTCTGGGTTGGCCTCGATGGCGTCGATATCGTGCTCGACGACCACGCCGTAATCGGCATCCAAAATCCACCAGGTGTCGTTATCTTTATCGACGCGGGCACGCGCCACGACATGCCCCTCCAGGCCGATGACGTGCGCCCGCAGGCGATTGCGCGTCAGAATATCGGTCAGCATTTTGGAGGCTTGCGAGCAAACCGAGACAGCGCGCTCGATGGCGCGCTCGGCGCGGCAGAATTCGTAGTTGGCGCGTTCGCCGCGCAGCAGTTGATCGAAAAAGATCAGGTAGTTTTCACGCAAGGGCACGCGTAGGCTGAACGCTTTGTCGCCGCTTTCAGGCCAGTAATGCACCGTGCCGTCGAAAATGAGTTGCGTCAGGCGCTTAACGTATGCGGGATACTGCTCGTCGATGGCCGCATTGCGGTTCATCTGGTCGTACACTTCCTGCGCGTTGTACTGGGCTGTGCGCAGTTTGCCTGCATAATCGAAGCCCGTGTACACCGTCGGATTGCGCATAGGGATCAAAACGCCGCTGAGGTTGATGATCAACAAAAGGACACTGACGCCGAAAACAGCCGCGCTGAGGATTTTTGTGCTGCGGATCGCTTGCACCAGCAGCTCTTGTGGGCTGATGAGAGTGCTCAAAATTATTGCGATGAACCCGGCAGCGACCCCGGCAATTTGCATGGCTCCGATGCCATAGCGCCCGGTGGGGTTGTAGATCAGATCAAGTTTCAGCGCGCCGAAGATGAGCATGATTCCGGCGAAATCGAGCAGCAGGGCGAGCGGCTTCTGGACGGAAGATGGGATTTTGTTGATCATGGAGATTATTTTTCGCGAGATTGGTATCTGATGATGCTCGCGTCTGCTCAAAAAATGGGACAGATTTGTGATACCACCCCACCTGCATTCGCGTTTGATATTTGTTGAGATTATACCCGCATCTTGACCTGTGGGGGGCGAGGGTTATAATTCAGAAGTTGAATTTTAGGAAGTATGCTATGAATTTGGATGACGCACACGAAACCCGCGAGTTGCTTCTGCTCGAGACGATTGAGCAAAACCCCGATGTGAATCAGGCCACTCTGGCCGGCAAGCTGGATGTGGCTGTTGGCACGGTCAACTGGCATATTAAGCGTCTTGTTGAAAAAGGGTTCATTAAGCTGAAGCGCGCCGAGCGTAAAAAACTTCGTTATATCATCACCCCCGAGGGGTTGGCCTTTCGCGCTCAACTGACAGTGAATTATGTTGAAAACTCGATGAATTTATTCCGCCGCACACGTCGCAAAGCACTCGAATTGCTGACCGACATTCGCGCCGAAGGGTATGAAAGCATCCGTATTTTGGGAAATGGCGACCTGGTAGATGTCATTCGTTTAACGTGCCTGGAACAGGGCGTGGATGTGAATGGTGATTCTGATATGCCCGCACTTGAAATACGCGGTTGGCGCGTCTACCGTGTCGAGGAGGAATTGCAATTATGAAAGAGCACATTCTGATTACCGGTGGAGCGGGATATATCGGGTCGTATCTAACCGGCGAATTGCTGCGCCAAGGCCATCGCGTGACTGTGGTGGATGATCTACTCTATGGCGGTGAGTCGCTGCTGGCCTACCTGCCCAATGATGATTTTCATTTCGTCAAAGCTGATGTCTGTGAAAACCGCGCCATCCGCACCGCTACGCCCGATGATTGGCCTGTGCCCAAAGCCGTGATCCATCTGGCGGCGATCGCCGGGTTTCCGGCCTGTCAATCGGTGGGACGGCAAGTGGCCTGGCGCTATAATGTTTTGTCTACGCAGCGAGTTTTTGAGCAGGCCGAGAGTATGGGGGTGGAGCGATTCATCTATATTTCCACATATAGTAATTATGGCCTTTCCATAGATGGCAATCCGGTCAATGAAGAAACGCCCCTCAATCCGCAGTCGTTATATGCTGAAACGAAAGTTGCCTCCGAGCGTTATCTGCTGGCACACGCGGATAGCAGCGCCTGCGCGCCGCTGATCTTCCGCCCGGCGACACTTTATGGACTTTCGCCGCGCCCGCGGTTTGATTTGATCGTCAATCAGTTTGTGCTAGACGCCTTCTCCAAGCGGCGCTTGATGATCTATCAGCGCGGCTATTCGCGTTCGTTCGTTCACATCGCCGACGCGGTTCATGGTATTATTTTGGGCCTTCAATCGCCGCTGGAAACGATGCGTGGGCAGGTGTATAACGTCGGTACCGATGAGGGCAACCTGACCAAGAATCAGGTTGTGCAGTTGATCCTCAAGCGCCTGCCAGAGACGATTGTCGATAATAAAGATATTACCTTTGGCGGCGATATGCGCGATATCACCGTTTCGTTTGAAAAAATTCAGCGCGAGTTGGGCTATTCCACCCGTTATACGGTGGATAATGGTGTGCGTGAGATTCTGCTGGCCTTGCAAAACGGACTGATCCGTAACCCAACTGACCCACGCTATCGCAATGCACGCTTTATCGTGCAGTGACTGTCCATTCGCTGAAAAATTTGGCTAAATCGCGAATTATCTGATACCCTCA
>CALCSH010000607.1 GCA_937893815.1 uncultured Anaerolineae bacterium
CATATATTCCGGCGGACATCTCCGTCATCGGCTTTTTGCAGTAGAGTCAATTTTGCAACTTCTCAAGATAAGGTGCGTATACTAGGGCACAACTGACCGATCGCAGGAGCAACATTTTGAACGACAATCAGGCGATATGGCTCGCCAAAGCGCGAGCAGGCGATGACCAAGCCTTTGCATATATCGTAGAAACCTATCAGAAGCCGGTTTTTAGTTTGTGTTACCGCATGTTGGGTAACGCCGGTGATGCAGAAGATGCCGCTCAGGAAACATTTTTGCGGGCTTATAAATATTTAAGTCGCTATGATCCCGAACGCTCTTTTGCAACCTGGCTGCTTTCGATTGCATCTCATTATTGTATTGACCAGTTGCGCAAACGCCGTTTGCACACGTTCTCGATCGACGATGAAGAACATGATTGGTGGCAGCCACCAGACCCTGGCCCATCGCCAGAAATTCGTATGGTCACCGATGAAAAACAAGCTCAGGTGCAGCAATTGCTCGAAATATTGCCTAAAAAAGATCGTGCTGCCGTTATCTTGCACTATTGGTACGATCATTCATATGAAGAAATCGCCGAAGCACTCTCGCTGAGCGTCAGCGCCGTGAAAAGCCGCCTGTATCGGTCGCGTCGCGCACTGGCCGAACACTATCAAAACGTGGATGTGCTCATGATTGAAACGAAGAAATCAGAGAGGACGCCTTATGAAACACCAGCCTTTTGAAACCTGGATCCTTCTCGATGAATCCCTTTCCCCTGAGGATGTGCAATTATTGGATGCGCATCTCAAGGGTTGCGAAGAGTGTCGCATGCTCAAAGCCGCCTGGGGACATGTGGATATGCTATTTCAGGAAACTCCTGCACTTGAACCGGTGGCTGGCTTTGCTGATCGCTGGCAAATGCACTTAAACCGGGAGCGCAGCCTGCAACGAAATTCACGTTATCGTTGGCAGTCGTGGATCACCTTGATTTTGATTGCCAATGCGGTGTCTCTCTTGGCTGTATTATTAGGTCTACAATTTTTAAATAACTTTCACTCACTCACAGAAATCTTGTTACTGCTGGTATACCGCCTGACCGCAATGATAACGTTTATCAATGTATTTCAGAATCTTCTTGCCGTTGTAATCCGCACGCTTCCGGGGTTGTTGTCACCGGCTGGGTGGGCGGGGGTTGCCGCTATGGTAAGCGCAGGTACTCTACTATGGGTATTCTCGATATCACATCTGGCAGGTATTTCGTGGAGGGCACAAAAACAATGAAAAAAATCAATATTCTTACTTACCTACTATTGATCATCGCGGTACTTTGGCCGAGTGCCGCGTCCGCCAAAGATTTACGGGATGATGAAGTGATCTTTGGTGGATCGTACACATTGCAGGAAGGGGAAACCCTGAACGGCAACCTGGTAGTTTTTGGTGGCACCGTCACCCTCAAGGACAATAGCATCGTCAATGGCGATGTAGTTCTGATTGGGGGTACCGTTGATGGGAGAGGCACGATCAATGGCAGTCTGGTTGGCATCGGTGGAGTCTTGCGGTTGGGTGAAGCCGCCCAGGTTAATGGTGATCTGGTGACTGTAGGAGCAACCTTGCAACGCGAAGAAGGCGCGCAAATCAATGGACAGGTTGTTCAAGGCAGTAATTTTCCCTTTAACTTCAACTTGCCAGAAGATGCCGTACACACTCCCGCAGTGAGTGTGAGTAAGAACCCGGCGCTGGAAGTTGTGTGGTTCTTCTTCCGAATGTTCATGTGGGCGGCTTTGGCAATTTTGCTGGTGATATTTTTTGCGAAACCGACCGATCGGGTTGCCACGGCTGCACTCAACGAACCGCTGATCACCGTAGGAGCTGGTTTGCTGACCGCCGTTCTCTCACCGGTGGCGGTGTTGGCGCTGGTCATCACCATTATTCTCATCCCTGTAGGGTTTGTGCTGGTGGTGCTATTGGCGACGGCCTGGCTCTTTGGTTGGGTCGCGCTGGGGTTGGAGGTGGGGCGCCGGGTGGCGAAAATGCTCAATCAGGAATGGGCGCCAGCCATCGCTGCCGGTGTGGGCACGCTGGTCCTCTACTTTGTGTCGGCCGGATTTGCTCAAATTGTCCCCTGTGTGGGTGGCCTACCCCGAGCAGTTATCGGATTATGGGGAATGGGCGCAGTGATGATGACCTATTTCGGTACGCGGGATTATCAGAATCCTCCAATGGTGGTGGATGCCCCTCGGGTGACTGCCAATCTTGATGCGGGCGAATCAACTCCTGAGCCGGAAGCGGATGCCCTTCCCGAAGATGGTCTCGCCTCCCAGGCGGATTCCACTGAAGATTAAAGATAATGTCAACAAAAAACAGGGCGGTATGCCAAGCACACCGCCCTGTTTTTTGTTGATTAAAACGTCATCAGGAAACCCAGACATAAAAACGCCTGTCCAACGTGATAAGTCGCCATCACGCGGAAATCGCGCCAAGGTATTGGCTCAACGAAACGATCCCAGGCCAACCAGGTATCGGAGACCAAGAAAAGTAAGGCCCCTCCACTGGCAAATAACGCCCGGTAATTTTCAAATGAATTGCTGACCAATGTGTGTAGTGCCATGATCACCATGATCGCGACAGTGCCGATGTAAATAAATACTGGAATTTGCATTTTGGTATTGTTGGTATGTTTTAGTGTATCTGAGATTCTTTGGAAAATTTGGTAAGCCGTAAGAGCAACCATCACAATCACGATAACAAATGCAGCATTGAAAGAGAATGTGCTGATGGATGCAAAACTAATGATATAGGCAACATGAGCCATCAAAAAAGAAATCAGACCGGGAATGAATAAATTGCCGGGCAACATCAGAAATATATCGCCCACCATCGAGAAGATTAATGCCACCAAAAGCCAGTTGAAGTGACCTGTCGGGCTGATCAGATAGGGCCGTAACTGCACGACATAGGCTATCAACGCCAGCAGTACAGCTGGTTTGGTAATATACACCAACCATTTCCATTTTTTTGTGGCTGCGATCCAGTTGATCAGGGCAAATCCCAGGGCGATGTACAGGAAGCGGTATTTCATGGATTATTCCGGGCGCTGAAACCCAAATAGACTCAACTCTTGTTCGCTATTTCGCCAATTCGGACGCACTTTTGCGCGCAATTGCAAATAGATGCTGCCGCCTGTCATGGCTTCAATTTGCGAGCGCGCATGTGCCCCAATGCGCTTGATCATTTTGCCATCTTTGCCAACCACAATACCTTTTTGCGAATCGCGCTCCACGAAGAGGGTGGCCCCGATATAGGTATGACTGTCGGTGCGCTCTGTATATTCGTCAATGCGTACGGCGATGGCGTGGGGCACTTCATCTTGCAGGTGGATCAAGCAGGTGGCGCGGATCAGATCGGCAGCAATTTCGCGCATATATAAATTGGTAATTTGATCCGGCGGGTAGTAGGGCGGGGCTTCGGGAAGATGAGATGTCAAGCGGTCAAGTAGTTGATCCAAACCGATGCCGCGAACGGCTGAAATTTGGCAAATTTCGGCATCAGGGAGTAGTTCCCCATAGGCTGAGGCGCGCGAAGCTACGTCTCCCGCGTCAACACGATCAATTTTGTTTAAAGCCAGAATCACCTTCGGTACCGCGTCCATTCCATCCAGTAATTGGAGCAAAATCCGGTCTTCTTCATGAGGCGGCATCTGGCTGAGATCCACCACAAACAAAATTAGGTCGGCTTCTCCCAGAGCATCGGCCGCTTCTTCATTCATATACTTACCCAGTTTATGATGTGGGTTATGCAGGCCAGGCGTATCTACAAAGACAATTTGAGCAGTATCTTCGGTATAGATGCCCAACTGCTGACGACGCGTGGTTTGTGGCTTTGGTGAAACGGCGGCAATTTTTTGTCCGATCAGCGCGTTGATCAGGGTCGATTTGCCAACATTGGGTCGTCCCATGACGGCTACAAAGCCAGCTCGAAATTCAATAGGTGCATTTTGTGACATAAAATTCCTTCAATGACGAACTCCTCGCGAATAAAACTTCCGCAATTCTGCGAAGGGTTTTCGAAAATAGAGAATGTAAGCTACGAAAATCTTTACTATTTCATGATGATGGGGAAGTATTATACCCCGTAGACGGAAATATTCGGTTTTTAGATCGCTTTTCTCAAATTTATACTTGACGACAAACACACCTTCCGATTATAATCGCATCCTTGATTTAGGCCCGCTTATGACTTTATTTATGGCCTTAAGAATATTTTTGGGGACGCGCGTTGCCCTGGCTACTGGTGAGAGCCAGGGCATTCTGTCGCGTGGTTTGAATTTGAAGGCCCGCTCTAGTCAAAGGTTGACGCAGGAGAAATTATTATATGGCACAGCTTCCACCCTCAAAATCATACGCTCGAATTGAAGTAAATTTTGGATTGCCAGATTTGATCGAAGTGCAATTGGAATCCTTTGAGCGTTTGAAGAGCGAAAGATTGGCAGACTTATTTCACGAGATTTCCCCCATTGAATCCTATAATGGGGATATGCGTTTATATTTCCCGAGCTATACCCCTGAATCGAAAGAGTGGGGATTGACGTATTGGTTCGAAGAATCAAAATATAGCGTGGATGAATGTATTGAACGCGATCTGACCTATGCTTGTCCGCTTTACGTTTCGGTGCTCCTGGCGGGACCTGCTGTTCCCGAGCCGATTAAACAAGATATTTTCTTGGGCGAATTCCCGGAGATGACCGATAAAGGGACTTTCATTATCAATGGCACAGAGCGTGTTGTGGTAACCCAATTGATCCGCTCTCCAGGTGTTTATTTTGAAGCCGAAACCGACCGTACCACAGGACGGCGTTTGGCGAATTCCAAAATGATACCGGATCGCGGCGCCTGGATGGAATTTGGCACGCGCAAGAGCGATTATCTGACGCTCAAATTTAATCGTCGCCGCACCATCCCTGTCACGATTTTCCTGCGTGCATTGGCCGCGGTCGATGATGGCTTGGCAGATAATGCCATTCTTGAAGGCACCGATGAAGAATTGCTACGCCTCTTCGAGGATGTCGATAATAACCCTGATCGCATGTATATTCCCGCCACCCTGGCGCAAGAGCCGGAGTGGGATTTGTCGAGTGGAATCACGATTGCCGAAGCTGCGCTATTGGAATTTTTCCGACGTATGCGCCCGGGTGACCCGGCTACGCTTGAGAATGCGCGCGAGTTTTTGGAAGAGCAACTTTTTCAGCATCGCCGCTACGATCTCAAACGCGTCGGGCGCTACAAACTCAATCAAAAACTTGAATTGCACGATTTAGTGCCGATCGAACATCGCACGATCACCAAATGGGATGTGATTCGTTTGGTACGTCACATGATCGTGATTAACAATGGGGTTGAACATCCAGATGATATCGACCACCTGGGAAACCGCCGCACAAAAACCGGTGGTGAACTGATTCAAAATAAACTTCGCATCGGATTGCGCCGCATGGAACGTGTTGTCAAAGAGCGCATGTCGATTCGCGATAAAGATAATCTTTCACCCGTTAGCCTGATCAATGTTCGCCCTGTTGTGGCGGCCTTGCGAGAATTTTTCGGTTCGAGCCAGTTATCGCAATTCATGGATCAAACCAACCCGCTGGCCGAGCTACGCCATAAGCGTACCTTATCAGCTTTAGGGCCAGGTGGTTTGCGCCGTGAGCGCGCTGGCTTCGATGTGCGTGA
This sequence comes from uncultured Anaerolineae bacterium, assembly GCA_937893815.1. Taxonomy (GTDB): domain Bacteria; phylum Chloroflexota; class Anaerolineae; order Anaerolineales; family UBA11858; genus NIOZ-UU35. Next base: position 5,706 of record CALCSH010000607.1, read on the forward strand.
TGTGCATCAATCGCACTATGGGCGCATTTGCCCCATCGAAACACCCGAAGGTCCCAATATTGGTTTGATCGGCCGTTTTGCCTCTTTTGCGAAAGTTAATGAATACGGCTTTATCGAAACTCCATATCGTCGAGTGTTGAGAGCGCTGCCGCCGGATAGCCCCAAGTTGACCGGACGGATGTTGCGCGACGATGTGGTAGATCCAAAAACTGAAAAAGTGATTATTGAGAAGGGCACGCGCGTCACTGAAGAATTGGCGAAGAAGATCGCCAAAGTCAAAGTGAAAGAGGTACTCGTAGAGTCTTTCGTCACCAATGACTATAGCTACCTTTCAGCCGATACAGAAGATAAATTTGTGATTGCCCAGGCCAATTCACCGCTCAATGAACACGGTGAGTTTATCCGCGGGCGTGCATCTTCGCGACACCGCACATCTTTCATCTTCTCTCCTGCGGACAATATCGACTATATGGATGTGGCCCCGCATCAAATTGTTGGCATCAGTGCCGCGCTCATTCCATTCCTGGAGCATGACGACGCCAACCGAGCTTTGATGGGTTCTAACATGATGGCACAGGCCGTACCGCTGCTGCATCCCGAGGTGCCGCGCGTTTCAACGGGCATGGAATATTCCGCGGCAATGGATTCTGGCCAGGTGGTTGTGGCCCAAGAAGATGGGGAAGTAATTTCCGTTACCGGTGGACGTGTTGTTATCCGTCACAGTGAAGGTGAGCGCGTTTACACCATGCGCAAATATCAGCGCTCTAACCAGAGTACCTGCGTTGATCAGCGCCCGGCGGTGACCAAAGGTCAAATCGTTAAGAAGGGCGAAGTCATTGCCGATTCATCTTCTACGGTGGATGGCAATCTTGCGTTAGGTCAAAATGCGTTGGTAGCTTTCCTCTCTTGGGAAGGCGCGAACTATGAAGATGCGATTGTCATCTCCGAACGCCTAGTTCAGGATGACCGTTTTACATCGGTGCATGTCGAAAAATATGAAGTTGAAGCGCGTGATACCCGCCTGGGTCCCGAAGAAATAACCCGTGATATTCCGAATGTGGGCGAAACCGCCATCAAAGATTTAGACGAAGATGGCATCATACGCATTGGCGCTGAGGTTGGTCCCAATGATATTCTAGTGGGTAAAATCTCTCCTAAAGGCGAGAAAGAACTTACCCCAGAGGAACGTTTGCTGCGGGCGATCTTTGGCGAAAAATCACGCGATGTTAAAGATACATCCCTACGGATGCCGCACGGTTCGCGTGGCAAAGTTGTAGATGTTAAGGTCTTCTCGCGCGATGATGGTGTTGAATTATCATCGGGCGTAGAAACCATGGTACGTGTTTCTGTGGCGCAGCACCGAAAACTGGCCTCTGGCGATAAATTGGCCGGACGGCATGGAAATAAAGGTGTGGTTTCGGTGATTGTGCCGGAGGAGAATATGCCTTTCCTCGAGGATGGCACCCCAATTGATATTATCCTCAACCCCACAGGCGTTCCCGGGCGTATGAATCTTGGTCAGGTGTTGGAAGTTCACCTGGGATGGGCAGCCCGCCGTTTGGGATTCCGCGCCATTACACCGGTTTTTGATGGAGCACGCGAGCGTGAGATTGAAGCCGAGTTGGCGCGTGCCTGGATGGTGGATCGTGCCTGGAAAGATGTCGCCGAAAAGGCCTGGGCCTGGCTGGATGAAGAAGGCTATGACCCCAACACCATTGATGACGATAACCACGTCCGCCGCCTGTATATGGAAATGTGGCTTGGTGAACGCGGCTACGATGTTTATAACCTGATTTCTGATGAAACCTACGCCCGCCGTTCAGTGGTGCGTGAATGGCTGCGCGATAACGGTTTTGATCCTGATCAGATTTTGTTTTTCGAAGACCAGAAAATTCATAACGATATGCGTGACGATCAGGACACGCGCGCAGTGCGTGCCTGTTTGCGATTGTGGCTTATCGACCAGGACGTGAAAGTAGATACTATCGCTGATGAAGATTTACGCGCTCGCTCAGACGAAATTGTCAGTCGTGATAACATCCCCTCGCCGATTCTAGGAAAACAAATATTGCGCGATGGTAAAACCGGCGATCCCTTTGACCGCCCCATCACGGTGGGTGTTATGTCCATACTGAAGCTGCACCACCTGGTTGAAGATAAAGTTCATGCTCGTTCTACTGGGCCATACAGCCTTGTATCTCAACAGCCGCTGGGTGGTAAAGCGCAGTTTGGTGGTCAGCGCTTTGGTGAGATGGAAGTGTGGGCGCTGGAAGCCTATGGCGCTGCCCACATACTTCAGGAGATGCTTACTATCAAATCAGACGATGTGGTTGGCCGTGTAAAAGCCTATGAGTCAATTGTAAAAGGCGAACCAATGGAAGACCCCAGTATCCCGGCGTCTTTCCAAGTTTTAGTAAAAGAACTTCAAAGCCTGGGTCTGTCCGTGGAAGCAGCAACCGATACCGGGGGCGTGATTCGCTTTGGCAAGGAAGATACCCGCAAGAAGCGCCCCAAATTGAGTACGGGTTTGTTGGGCCTGGGCGAAAACCATTGACGCTGATTAGCCGCTGTGATAGAATCACCGGTCGTTGTCCCACTTGGGAGGGCAGGCAATAATCCCCTGCTCGTTAACAGAGTAAAAGTTGTTTGACGCGAGGCCATCATTGCAGTAGCGATGGCCTCCGTTGTTGAATAAAAGAAATTGTTAGAGTAAGTATTTATTGGAGGCGAACGTGCCCACGATTAATCAGTTGGTTCGAAACGGACGAAAATCGAAACAGGTAAAAAGTAAAGCTCCTGCTCTTCAGTATACGTTTAACTCGTACGACCAGCGTCGTATTCGGCAGCCGAAAGGCGCTCCTCAGAAACGCGGTGTTTGTACCATCGTGCGTACAATGACCCCGAAGAAACCGAACTCTGCGCTGCGCAAAATTGCGCGTGTGCGCCTCACAAATATGATTGAGGTGACAGCATATATCCCGGGCGAAGGGCATAACCTTCAGGAGCACTCCATTGTTTTGGTTCGTGGAGGCCGTGTGAAAGATCTGCCAGGTGTGCGCTACCATATTGTGCGTGGCACACTTGACTCGACGGGCGTGGATGATCGCAAGCAAAGTCGCTCGAAGTACGGCACTAAGAAGCGATAATACAGATTACCTGATAATCGCCGGAAAATTTCCCCGGCGATTCTTAATGCAAGTGGCTTTTAAAATAAGCCTAAGTACGAAACGGAGAAATTGAATGCGACGGAATAAAGCTCCAAAACGCGAAATTCAACCGGATGTGCGCTTCGGTAATGTGAAAGTGCAATCCTTTATCAATCGCGTCATGAAGGATGGAAAGAAAAGTGTTGCATCCCGCATGGTGTATCAGGCCCTGGATATTGTTCAGGAGCGCACTGGTAATGATGGTTTGGAGATGTTTGAGAAAGCCATTGAAAACGCATCTCCAATTATGGAAGTAAAGCCCCAACGTATTGGTGGCGCCACCTATCAGGTGCCTATGGAGGTTTCCTCCCACCGCCAATTCGCTTTGGCTACGCGCTGGATTTTGGGAGCGGCCCGCGGTCGTTCTGGAAAATCTTTCCCCGAACTTCTTGCTGACGAACTTTTGGATGCTGCAAATAGCACCGGTTCGGCAGTCCGCAAACGTGAAGAAGCTCATCGCATGGCGAAAGCCAACCGCGCTTTCTCCCATTTTCGGGCTTAATTCTTAGGTATATTCTGATGACTCGCCAGTACCCTTTGGAACGGTATCGAAATATAGGTGTCATTGCCCATATTGATGCCGGGAAAACTACCACAACCGAGCGCATTCTGTTCTATACGGGCAAAACGCACCGCATTGGTTCCGTTGATGACGGCACGACTGTCACCGATTGGATGGAGCAGGAGCGTGAGCGTGGTATTACCATTGTTTCTGCAGCAGTTGCAGCAGAGTGGCGAGAACACCTTGTCAATATTATTGATACACCAGGCCATATCGACTTCACGGCTGAAGTTCAGCGGTCTTTGCGCGTCTTGGATGGCGGTATTGTTGTGTTTGATGCCGTTCAGGGTGTAGAACCACAGAGCGAAACTGTATGGCGGCAAGCAGACCTTTATGGCGTGCCCCGCATCTGCTTTATTAATAAGATGGATCGCGTGGGCGCGTCCTACGAAAACACCATCAAAACCATTCGAGAGCGTTTGGCTGCCAATCCGGTAGCTGTGCAGGTACCGGTGGGTACTGAAGCCGAATTCAAAGGTGTGATCGATCTGTTCACGGAGCGTTCCATTATTTGGCAAGATGACCAGGGAGAAAAACCCATATTAGGTGATGTCCCGGTTGATCTTCAAGCGCATGTGGATGCCATGCGAATGCGCATGGTAGAACAGATTGCTGAGACAGATGATGAGTTGACCTTGAAGTATCTGGAAGGTGACAATATCTCTGTTGATGAACTAAAAGCAGCTTTACGGAAGGCCGTAATTTCCGGAGAATTAACCCCCGTATACTGTGGCACATCTTTGCGCAATAAGGGTGTTCAGCCTGTACTGGATGCTGTTATCGATTTTTTGCCATCACCATTGGATATTCCGGCTGTGAGAGGGTTCCGCCCAAACAGCGAAGAAGAAGTTGAACGTGCCGCGGATGACGTATCTCCTTTGAGCGCTTTGGTATTCAAGATCGTTACCGATCCGTATGTGGGCCGCTTGGCTTATATACGTGTATACTCGGGCAAGCTGACAAAAGGTTCCTCGGTTTATAATTCTGTAAAAGAGAAAAAAGAGCGCGTTGGTCGTCTTATTCGTATGTATGCTGATCGCCGCGAGGATATTGATGATGCCTCCGCTGGTGATATTGTCGCAATTCTAGGACCCAAATTCTCATTTACCGGCGATACGCTTTGCGATGCTGCCAATCAGATCATTCTAGAAACCATCAATTTCCCCGAACCGGTCATTTCTGTGGCGATTGAACCGAAAACAATGGCAGACCAGGACAAAATGTCGGGTGCGCTGCACAAACTTTCGGAAGAAGACCCCACATTCAGAGTCCGAGTGGACCATGATACTGGACAAACGGTTATCTCCGGTATGGGTGAGTTGCACCTCGAAATACTGGTTGACCGCCTTCTGCGAGAATTTGGTGTTCAGGCGCGCGTGGGTAACCCGCGTGTGGCCTATCGCGAATCGATTACTCGCAGTGTTGATAAAGTGGATTACCGCCATGTGAAACAATCTGGCGGACGCGGACAATATGCGCATGTGACCATTGCCCTGGAGCCAAATGAGCCAGGCGCAGGTATCTCGTTTGAAAATGCGATCGTTGGTGGTACGATACCCAAAGAATTTATTCCCGCTGTTGAGAAAGGTATTATTGAAACCGCTGAATCGGGTGTCCTGGCGGGTTATCCTGTAACCGACATCAAAGTTCGGTTGTATGATGGCTCATTCCATGAAGTCGATTCAAATGAGATGGCTTTCAAGATGGCTGGTTCGATGGCATTTCGTGAAGGTGTGCACAAAGGCCATCCCGTTTTGCAAGAACCGATTATGAAGGTGGAAGTTACAACCCCAGATGAATACCTGGGCGATATTATTGGACAAATGAATTCCCGACGCGGTGAAATTCTGGGCATGGAAATTCGTCCTTCAAATTCACAAGCCGTTCGGGCGATGGTTCCCCTGGCTGAGATGTTCGGATATGCCACACAATTACGATCGGCAACCAAAGGGCGCGGTGTGTTCACGATGGAATTTGATCACTACGCCAAAGTTTCTGAGAAATTAGCAGAGCGAATCATTCGAGGCGAGTTGTAGAAATTATTTCAGTACCTAACTAGATAATATTTAGGAGAGCACGTATGGCAAAGGAAACATTTGTACGCGATAAGCCGCACTTGAACGTAGGGACCATGGGTCATATTGACCATGGGAAGACGACCTTGACGGCAGCGATCACGAAATATTGTGCGTTGGCCGGGAAAGGTGATTATCGAGCGTTTGACACGATCGACAATGCCCCAGAAGAGCGCGAGCGCGGGATCACGATCAACATTGCGCACGTAGAGTACGAGACCGATGCACGTCACTACGCCCATGTAGATATGCCTGGGCACCGTGACTACATCAAGAACATGATTACGGGAGCGGCGCAGGTAGATGGTGCGATCTTGGTGGTAGCGGCGCCGGATGGAGCGATGCCGCAAACCCGGGAGCATGTATTGCTGGCCCGTCAGGTAGAAGTGCCGAGCATCGTGGTCTACATGAACAAAGTGGACATGATGGACGACCCCGAACTGCTGGAGTTGGTGGAGTTGGAACTGCGCGAGCTGCTGGATGAGTATGGCTTCCCTGGGGATGAAACCCCGATCGTGAAAGGGAGTGCGCTGGCAGCCCTGGAAAGTGAAAGCACCGATCAGAATGCTCCGGAATATGAGAGCATCAAAGAGTTGCTGCGAGTGGTGGATGAGTATATTCCCCAGCCAGTGCGCGAGTTGGACAAACCGTTCATGATGCCGGTGGAAGATGTCTTCTCGATCAAAGGACGCGGAACAGTTGTAACCGGACGCATCGAGCGGGGTGTGGTGAAAGTCGGTGAACCGGCGGAGATCATTGGTCTGCAAGAAAAGACCGCCACCACCGTCGTCACGGGTGTGGAGATGTTCCACAAATTGTTGGATCAGGGACAGGCGGGTGACAATGTAGGCTTGCTGTTGCGCGGTGTAGACCGTGAAGCTGTCGAGCGCGGCATGGTCATCGCCAAACCCAAGAGCATCACCCCGCACACCAAGTTCAATGCGCAAGTGTATGTGCTGAAAGCCGATGAAGGTGGACGCCACAAGCCGTTCTTCCCTGGGTATCGCCCGCAGTTCTACATCAAGACGATTGATGTGACCGGAACGATCACCATGCCGGAGGGCGTAGAGATGGTCATGCCTGGCGATGATGTCAATATGGAAGTAACGTTGATCGTCCCCGTTGCATTAGAACAGGGTCAGAACTTTGCTATCCGTGAGGGTGGCCTGACCGTAGGTGCTGGTGTTGTCACTAAGATCATTGAATAGGTAAAATATGGCTG
>CALCSH010000608.1 GCA_937893815.1 uncultured Anaerolineae bacterium
CCTATATTGCCCGCATGGATGCCGACGACCGCGCCCATCCTCAACGATTCGAAAAGCAGGTGGCTTACCTTGAACAGCACCCGGAAATCGCTGTGGTCAGCAGCCTCGTGCGCGGCTTTCCTGCCGAAGATGTGCGCGAAGGTTTTCGCATTTATATTGAATGGCTCAATACACTGGTCAGCGATGAAGATATTCGTCGTGAGATATTTGTCGAAAGCCCGCTGCCTAATCCCAGCGTGACCCTGCGCGCCGAATGGATGCAGCGCATGGGCGGTTACGCCGAGCGCAGTTGGCCTGAAGATTACGATCTGTTCTTGCGCCTGTACCTGGCTGGTGCGCACTTTGCAAAAATACCTGAAGTATTGCTCGACTGGCGCGAACACCCCCGGCGCATTACGCGCACCGATAGCCGTTATTCGCTGGAGAATTTTCTACGCGCCAAAGCGCATTACCTGGCACGCGGTCCGCTGGTCGGACGCGATGCGGTCATCATCTGGGGGGCGGGGATGATGGGCCGCCGCCTGAGCAAGCATCTAATGCGCACCGAAAAAGCCCCGGTTGTGGCTTTTGTGGATATTGACCCCAAAAAAATTGGCAACACCCGCCGCGGCAAACCGATTATTGCGCCGGATGATTTGCTCGATTGGTGGGAGCGTTTTGAAGTTCCCGTGGTCTTGGCGGCTGTAGGGGCACGTGGTGCCAGAACCCTGGTTCGAAAACGCCTGATCGATTTCGGACTGTGCGAAGCCGAAGATTGGTGGGCAGTAGCATAAAAGGACGGAAGACAGAGGACGGAAGACGGACGGTGACGGTACTCTGTCACCTATTGGAGAGCAAAATGGAATTATCAATACACATTTTCCCTGGAATGACTCGCACAGAAACCTTTATCGTCGAGGAGCAGCATACCGCCTACCATATCGGCAGCGGCGACGAGCGCGTGCTGGGTACCCCCTGGATGATCTCATTTATGGAGCGCGTCTCCAACCGGCTGATCGCCGAACACCTTCCCGAAGGCTGGATGAGCGTAGGGGCGCATGTCGATGTGAACCACCTCGCCCCCACGCCGATTTTGGCTGAAATTCGGGTGGATGTAGAAATCCTTGAAGTGGTGCGAAATCGAGTACGGTTATTGGTGGCTGCCTGGGATGCAAAGGAGCAGATTGGCTCAGGGTTTCATACCCGCGCCGTTGTGGAGCGCGGGCGTTTTATGCAAAACGCTCAGACCAAATAAACAAAAAAGGCTCAGCAAGATTGCTGAGCCTTTTTTGTTTATTTTTCTGGCTCTGGAAATTCAATCGCTTCCAGAGTGGGAACACCTGCTGGCCAGGGAGCTTCAGTCAGTAGGGGACGGTCGAGTATTGGCGGAGGGTCTTCGTAGCCCACAACTGGCGGAGCCTCGAGGGGTGCGTCAATCGTGGGGGTGGGCAGTACAGCCACAGGAGGGGCAGACTGCACAGCAATATCGGGCACGGTACGCTGGTGGCGGATGATCAGAGCCCCTTCAACGGCTAATGTCAATAGCAGTATGAGGATAAGACTGCGCAATACCCAGGGTGAGCGACGGGTTTTTATTTCTTTGCGCCCCCGGCGTTTGCCGCCGACAGATGGAGCATCTTCTACTTCTTCTATCGCACCAGCGCGCATTTGTTCAATCAGATCTTGTGGTTCTTGGATATTTTTTTCTTCAGTCATGTTGATCTCTCTCACCGAAATATGCGCAAACTGATCGCCGAAGTTGGCGGCACATCGATATAATCAGACCACTCGTAGCGAAAATGGTAGTTGTTGTTGCGATAGTCGTAGTTGTATCCCAAAATGCGGTACGTATCCGGGTCTAGCTCCAACACCACGTTTCCATTGCTATCCGTGATGCCATATTGCCCAGTATAGTAGCCATAGGTAACGTTGCCGCTCTGCTCAACCCGATAAGCAAACACATAAATTCCGGGGAACGCATCGCCGCGCTGATCAACGACTTGCACATTGAGGCGGCCAGATCCTACGGTGATAGTGGCAGCGGTGGATTTTGGCACGCTGATTGTATCGGACCAATAGGTTACTTTCTGATCATCTGTGCGGAATTTATAGCTACCATCATTTAGCTCGATGGTGGCACTACCCCCGGCGTTGGTAACTGCACTTTTGCCAGCAGAGCTGCCATCGGGGAGGTAGGCATACACCCGCATATCGGCGAGTCCAACCCCGGCGTTGGTGACCACCCTCACAGTGACTTGCGTCCCACCCACCTGTATCGTGGTGGAATCGACATCGGGGCTGGTTACCACGGATGACCAATAGGCTTGCTGATCGTAATCCGCCCGGAATTTGTAGCTTCCATTGGGCAAATTGAGCACAACAGTGCCCTCGGCGCTGGTATTGCCCGAAATCCCGGCGTAGGTGCTATCACTATTGAAGGCGTAGACGGGCACATTGCCAACAGGTTGACCCTGACGGTTTGTCACTCGCACGGTGAAGGGTGCTTCGGGGATGGTTATTGTGACCGATGTAGTGTTTGTGGTGACGATAACTTCGGACCAGTATGGTTGACTTTTATAGTCTGCGCGGAATTTGTAGCTGCCATCCGGAAGAGTAAAAACGGCTGTGCCGTTCTGATCGGTTGTGAGACTTACCCCGGCGTACGCGCCTGTATTGGTGTAAGCATGTACGGCAACCCCTGCCAGTGTGAGGCCGCGGGCGTTGGTTACATGCACAGATATTTTCCGTACCGAAATGGTGATTGCAGCGCTGGTTTGTCCGGGATATGCGATTGTCCCTGACCAGAATTCTTGCCCGCTGTAATCCGCGCGGAACTTGTAACGCCCGGGATCAAAGCCGGAGAAAGTGACCATGCCTTCCGTATTGGTCACAGCGGAGGCAGTGCTGGCACCATCGCCGCTAAAGGCAATCACGGCAATCCCACTGACGGGATCACCATTATTTTTATGCACGCTTACGGTGATATCTTCGGGAATGGGCGTTGGTGTTGTTGTTGGCGTTTCGGCTGGTGTGGGTTGTCCCTGGGACGTGTCTTGTGGATTATTCTGGAATGAATCGATCACTTCCCGATAGGTATTCCCCACACTGGTTCCCGTAAGCGCCAGCCCGCCAAAGACAACCAGGGAAAGGAGTGCAGCCACCAACGCATACTCGATCAACCCCTGCCCGCGTTGATGTTTTCTGTGATGCCGGGTGTTGCTCTCTTGTTGATAATGCATAATAAATTCCATTTCTGTAGAATAGGGTTGCTGTGATGTTGGGAACGCTTGTCGCGATGCTTTCTCCGCGAACGTCATGTGCATTCTGCTCATATCAAGTATACGGCATTGAAACGTATCGTCAACTAATAGATTTGTTAAGTAATTGCTAGAAATGCTCAGATTTCTTTTTGACAAACTTCCTGGTATCCAATAGGTCTCCCCCGAGAGCCAAATGCCATCCATCTTTGGGTCTCGGGGAATCTCCGTGGTAGTTGTCCAGATTTAGGGGTATAGGGCGTGCGGAGCACGCCCTATACCCCTAAATCTGTTTTTTTCACGTCACAGTTCCTAAAGACCCCCATCTTTCCCGCAAAACAAAAAATTCCCTGCTGATATAATTGGCTCTACGCAGTTCGGCGAAGAGTTCCCTCGGACTTTTTCCTACCAAAGTTCGCAAATTCAAAAAAACTCTTGGATGCGAGAAAAACCTATGAATATTTTTATTACCGGTGGAGCGGGCTATATTGGCTCTGCAACCGCTGAAACGTTGCTCCACAATGGACATTCTGTAACGATCTACGATTCGCTGGTCACCGGGCATCGCGCTGCTGTTCCGGCTGGCGCACAGTTCATTCAGGCAGACCTTGGCGATTCGGTCGTACTGCAATCCGCGCTGCTTTCCCAACCCTATGATGCCGTCATGCATTTTGCTGCTTTTATTGAAGCCGGTGAGAGCATGAAAGACCCAGGAAAATATTTTAAGAATAATTTGACATATTCACTGGGATTGATCGAAACGGCAGTGCAGGCGGGAATTCGGCGCTTTGTGCTTTCATCCACGGCGGCTGTCTTCCAATCCAGTGAGGATCCATTGAGCGAAGATTCTCCCCTGGGACCGACGAATCTCTATGGACATACCAAGTTGATGATCGAGCAAGCCCTGGAATGGTATCGCCAAATCTACGGGCTGCACTATGCGGCGCTGCGCTACTTCAACGCCTCAGGAGGGATGTCCCACCGCGGTGAGGCGCACCAGCCTGAATCGCATCTGATCCCGCTGACGCTTCAAGTTCCGTTGGGGCAGCGGGAGAAAATCTATATCTACGGCACCGATTACCCCACCCCCGATGGCACGTGCATCCGCGATTATATTCATATCCGCGATCTAGTGTCGGCGCATATGTTGGCTTTGGATGCGCTGGGCGAGCGTGATCAATTGGTTTATAACCTGGGGAATGGCTCTGGATATTCGGTGCGTGAAGTCATCGATACCGCACGCGAGGTCACCGGGCACCCGATCCCCGCCATCGAGACACCGCGGCGCCATGGTGATGCGCCGCGCCTCGTCGCTTCCTCTGAGCGCATTCGGCTCGAACTGGGCTGGCAGCCACAAATCCCAGATATCAAAGCGATTATTGCCAGCGCCTGGGCATGGCACCAGGCGCATCCACATGGGTACGATCGCTAATCTCACAATAGTTTCAGAATTAAATCAAACAGGATGTTGTAGAAAGAACATCCTGTTTTGTTTCCTGTCAGAAACGGTAGAGTCGTTTTATTACATGAATCCTAGCGGCGAATAAAAAAGGCGTACAGTCCCAACCCAATGCCCAGCAAAATTACGGCGATCCCTATGATTCCCAAGGTCGGTGAAGGCCCCTCGCCAATTGGTGCGGGTGCTTCGGCAATTGTTACCGAATTTTTTTGCGCCCCAAAATCGAGATAGGTCTCATCGCCGGGGTTGAGTACAATCGCCGCACTGAATTCGGTGGTCGGATTATAGCCATTTGGGATGCCAACTGTAATTGTATAATCGCCCTCTTCGATCTCCGTGGTGCAGAAATGCTCCAGCCCGCTGAGGGTATCTTCCGTGATCGAGACCGTGCCGGTGGCATTGCTGATACTGATTGCGCCGCCGGGGATGGAGGGTTCTTCTTCCTGGCGGATGGCATCGCCGTTGATATCTTCATACAGAATCACACAAAACACGCCGTAGCCAATTTCGGGTGTGGTGGTTGGCCCGGCGGGCATCGGTGTGGCTGTCGGTAATGCATTGGGAATGGCCGTGGTGGGACCACCCAGGCCGAGGAAAATCTCATCACCCGGAGCGATCACGGCATCGGGTGCCAGGCCGTTGAGCGTGCGCAGTTCATCCAGCGGGATGCCGGAAAGCGCCGCAATGCTCCACAGGGTATCGCCCGATTGCACCGTGTAGATGATGCGTCCATCGGGGCCAGGGGTCGGCGACGGAATGGGCGTGGTTTGCGCTGGAAGCGCGGCCATTGCCGGGAAGGTGGTTCCCAGCAAGATCAGTACTAGCGATGCGCAGAATAGGATACGAATTTTCATTATTTGAATTATACAGGAATAGCCCGATGCGGATAAGGGGCAAATAGTACCTCTACGAAACCGTCTGAGCCAGTCGGCGAACGGCCAGCAATGCTAACAGATCGAAGAAGATCGCCGCGCCAGCGCTGGCGGCGATCCCCCAGCCGAAAAGCGTGGGGGCAATAAATGAGCCAATCGCACGCCCCAAGGATAGCCCGGCGACGTTGAAGGCCATCAGGGTGGCGCGCGAACCGGGCATGATCTCCGTCATCATCGGGATGCTGCTGACCAGCAAAAACTCAAAAGTGATGAAAAATAAGAATAAGCTGATGATCGCCCCCGGTAGGGTTCCGCCGATGAGAGGGAAAGCCAGTGCGGCGATGGAGTTGGCGATCAGCCCGATAGCAATCGAGCGAACTTTACCGAGACGATCTGCCAGGGTAGCGGTGAGCGTCTCGGCGCTGAGCTCTGCCGCGCCGATGACGGCCGCCGCGCCGCCCAGGGCGATCACTTTCAAATCGAAAGAGGCTTCCATCCAGACGCCAAACATCAGGTTGATGACTTCGTTTGCAATCGTTGCCGAGATGCCCACGCTGAGCGCAACCAGCGCCGGGGGATATTGTAAAACCTGCCAGAAGTTGCCGAGTAGTTTTCGTGGATTTCCCTCAGGGGCTGAATCGCGCGGGATGAGCCAGATCAACACCGCGCCAGCCACGATGCCCGCCAGGGCCAGCCAAACAAAAGGCGACTGCCATCCCTTACGGGCGATCAGCAGGCTTACCAACGGAATCCCGATAAAGAAGCTCAACGACCAGCCCAACTCGGTCACCGATATCGCCAGCCCGCGACGCGCGTAGGGGATACGGTCGCCAAGATAGGCTTGCATGGCGGGGTCGAAGCCGTATTTGCCGAGCGTGGTGAGGATTAGCATGATGACAAATCCAGGGTACGAAGGCCATATGACCAGCACACCTGCGCCGATCACAAAAAGCCCAATGCCAAAGAGCATTCCGGCTTTGCGTCCCCAACGGTCGGAGATCGTGGCCAGGAACGCGCCCAGCATGCCCACCAGCGAGCGATTGGTCATGGCCAGGGAGAGGGTTGTCAGATCTACTCCCAGGCCGCGACTGAAGACCGCCAGGAAGGGGTACACCATGCGATAGAGGGTGTTGAACACCATCCGTATGATGGCGATTAAGATAATTTGAAAGCGAAGGGAGCGGCGCACGATGTTTATACGTTTGAACGTTCAAATGTATAGAGGAAACGCGCAACTTGCCAGGCGGCTAATAGGGCTAAAGCCGTCAGGCCGAAGAAATAAAATTGTATGCGCCAGGCGTCCGATTCAAGCATTGGGGCGGGGGGATGCATTATATTGGCGGTGGTTTGTAGCACAATCAGCAGGGCGGCGATATAAGTCGCGTTGAAGCCTGAAGCCCAGGCAGGATTTTCGAGCAGGGTCAGCCCAATTTGCAGTAACAGACCGCCAACTGCAAAGACCAACGCTACACGCCAGCGCGGTTCGGCGAGAAAAAGGCCGTTCCAGTTGGTTTGCATGGCCCACAAGGAGATGGGCAGATACGTGATCCAAAAGATCAGTCCGGTGCGCCCGATGGCGCGCGACCAGTGGTGTAGTATTTCACGGCGCATGATGAAGGCCAGTAGCCCGGCAGCACCGGCCACGATGAACGCCATCATTGACGCCCATACCCAGGCTCCATGCAGGTAAACTACGCGCACATTCGTGCCCAGGGTGGCTTCTGCCGGGCCGAGGTAGGTGACACCGGCGATGATGAGCAAAATGAGCAGAAATAAGAACAGCGGTGATGTAAGTTTCATAGTGTAGGGTAATCAGGTGATTAGGAAATAGGTGATCAGGCAAATCGGTTTCTTGATCCCTAATTACCCGATCACCTAATCGCCTTCATTTTAAATCCAGGTGGGTTCCTGATAGATGCCAAAGACGTCCTTCATTACCCCGATGATTTCGCCCAGGGTGGCGTAGGCACGCACGGCATCGAGAATATAGGGCATGGTGTTTTCTGTGCCCTGGCAGGCAATCCGCAGGCGATCGAGGGTTTGCCGCACGCGGCCGTTATCGCGCTCGGCGCGCAATTTTTCCAGACGGGATACTTGGCGCTCGTATCCTTGCGGGTCCATCTCCAGAATGGGAATGCTCAGCGATTTATCTTCGGCATAGGCGTTGACGCCAACAATCTTGCGGATACTGGCGTCAATCTCGCGCTGATATTGATAGGCGGCATCCGAAATTTCTCCTTGGAAGAAGCCTTTGTCAATGGCGGGCAGAACACCGCCCAAATCTTCGATGCGGCGGAAATACTTGTAAGCCTGAGCTTCAATGCGGTTGGTCTGCGCTTCGACGAAGAACGAGCCGCCCAGCGGATCAATCGTATTGGTCACGCCCGATTCTTCGGCGATGATTTGCTGCGTACGCAGGGCAATCGTAACGGCATGCTCGGAAGGCAGCGCCAGGGCTTCATCCATACTGTTGGTGTGCAGGGATTGTGTGCCGCCCAGCACAGCCGATAACGCTTGCAACGCGACGCGCACAATATTGATTTCCGGCTGTTGAGCGGTGAGCGATGCCCCCGCGGTTTGCGTGTGGAAGCGCATCAGCCACGAGCGTGGATTTTTAGCCCCGAAGGTGTGGCGCATTTCGTGCGCCCAGATGCGGCGAGCGGCGCGGTATTTAGCAATTTCTTCGAAGAAATCGTTGTGGGCATTGAAGAAGAACGAAAGCCGCGGGGCGAATTCGTCAATATCCAGGCCGCGCGCTAAAGCCCAACGCACATATTCCAGGCCATCCGAAAGGGTGAAAGCCAACTCCTGGGCGGCGGTTGAGCCTGCCTCACGGATGTGATAGCCCGAAATGCTGATCGTATTCCATTGCGGTAATTCGTGGGTGCCAAATTCGATCGTATCCGTCACCAGGCGCATCGAAGGCTCCGGCGGGAAGATATACTCTTTTTGGGCGATATATTCCTTAAGAATGTCGTTCTGGATCGTGCCGCGCAGTTGATCGGGGCGCACGCCCTGTTTTTCGGCGGCGGCAATATACATGGCCCACACAATCGCCGCGGGCGAGTTGATCGTCATACTGGTGGAAACCTTGTCGAGCGGAATGCCATCCAGCAGCGCTTCCATATCCTTGAGCGAAGAAACCGCTACACCGCACTTGCCAAATTCGCCCAGCGCTTCGGGGTCGTCACTGTCGTAGCCCATCAACGTGGGCAAGTCAAACGCAATCGAAAGCCCGGTTTGCCCCTGATCAAGCAAATATTTGAAACGTTGATTGGTCTCCTCGGCGGTGCCAAACCCGGCGAACATACGCATTGTCCACAGGCGGCCGCGGTGCATGGTGGCATGCACCCCGCGCGTATAGGGGTACTCTCCGGGCAGGCCCAACTTTTGGGTATAGTCATCTTCGGCCACATCTTGCGGCGTATACAGGCGTTCAATTGACTCCGATGAAGTAGTGATGAATTGCTCCTGGCGTTCCGGAAAACGTTCCAGTGTTGGATTAAGGTTATTCTTTTCCCAATGTTCAATCTCTTTATTAAGTTGTTCAAGTTCCTGGGGATCGTTCATAGCTACTCCTGAGAGGGTCGCCGTATTTGGGGTGGATTCTGCCGTGAAATTATAGCAGACTCTACTGCAAAAACTACCATGCGGATGTTCCCGTCGGAATATATGGGGGTGGTGGCGAAGCCACCACCCCCATATATTCCGACGGACATCTCCTTCATCGGCTTTTTTGCAGTGAAGTCATAGCATCAATAAAACCAAAGGCAGTGTCGGAACCTATGGGTATCTGGGAATTCCCGCGGTAGTTGTCCAGATTTAGGGGTATAGGGTTTCTCACGGCAGTTCCTAAAGACCCCTTGAAATGCTACTCAAAATCCCCTGGGGTCTGCGATATAATACCGGACATGAAATATCATATTTGGACTGCTGGATGTCAAATGAACGTCGCCGACTCGCGCCGCGTGGCCGCTGCCCTCGAAGACCTGGGCTATACGCCCTCATCGCTCGCTGAAGAAGCCGACGTGATTGTGCTAAATACTTGTGTCGTGCGCCAAAGCGCTGAAGATAAAGCCTACGGACGCCTCAACTCACTCAAGCCGATCAAGAAAAAACGCCCTGAAACCGTGATCAACCTGATGGGTTGCCTGGTGGGCGTCAAAGGGCATGAAATTCTCCGAGATCGCTTCCCCATGGTCGATGTCTTCTCACCGCCCTCTGATCCCGGCCCGTTGATCGCCCACCTCACCCAGGATGAGAGCCGAGCTTTTGAAGATGCGGCCACCTCGCGCCGTTTCGCGTTTATGGATGGCGAACTCACGCTGCCCGTGGAAGAACGCGGCAATCTGGTCTCGGCTTTTGTGCCGATTGTTTTGGGCTGCTCGCACGCCTGCACCTATTGCATTATCCCCTACAAACGCGGTATTGAACGCAGCCGACCAGTGGACGATATTGTCGCCGAAGTGCGCTCGCTGGCCTCACAGGGCGTCAAAGAGATCACCCTCTTGGGGCAGATCGTGGATCGCTACGGCAAAGATATTCCCGATGGGCCTAATCTGGCGCAACTCATTCGCCTGGTGCATGAAGTCGATGGGCTGGAACGTATCCGCTTTCTGACCTCACACCCCAATTGGATGACAACGGAATTGCTTGATACGGTTGCCGAATTGCCCAAAGTCATGCCGCATATCGAAGTGCCTGTTCAAGCCGGTCATGACGAAGTGCTCGCCAATATGAAGCGCGAGTACACCGCCGATGATTACCGCCACCTGGTCGCCGATATACGTACTCGAATTCCCAATGTCAGCATTGCCACCGATATTATCGTCGGTTTCCCCGGCGAAACCGACGACCAGTTTCAAAGTACTTACAATTTGCTCGCCGAACTCAAAATGGATGTTGCTCATCTGGCGCGCTATTCCACGCGCCCCGGTACGGTTGCCGATCGCCGCATGGTCGATGATGTCTCTGATGAAAAGAAGTGGGAACGCTTCCGGGCGCTGGAAGAACTGCAAGAAGGCATCGCCAGCGAGATCAATGCCCGCTATCAGGGCGAAACGGTGGATGTACTCTTCGAAGAAAAAGTGCGCGGCCGCTGGCGGGGACGCACACCGACCAACAAGCTGGTTTTTGTCGAGACGGATGATGATCTGACTGGGAAATTATTGCCCGTGATGATCACCTGGGCTGGCCCCTGGTCGATGCAAGGGATGTTCCTGACTCGGCCCGCGGGTGGCGCGATTCCCCTCACTCTGGGCATCTCCTCGAGGGAGACCGGCTGAGTGATACTGTTGCGCTCCCCGGGAACTCGTTGTACACTGTAAACGTCTACAATTGACTATGGATTGAGGAGGAGCGGTTGCTATGTCTCCATTGCGATCAAGAAATTTGTTGATAGTTGCGATTGCGCCGATGATGATTGTGCTCAGCGCTTGCAATATGCCCGCGCAATCGACCCCGCCTGAGCAAGGGCCAGGCACTATCCATACGGTGGCGGCGCAAACGGTAGAGGCCCAAATGACACAGGCCGCCAATATTGTTCAGCAAGCCGCCTCACAGGAAGCCCCCGCAGATGCCCAGTTGACGGACACGCCGCCTCCCCCCACAGACGCGCCACTGCCTCCGACGGCTACATCCGTACCACCCACCAATGTGCCCATCCCCTCCCCGACGCCTATTCCCTGCGATTATTTCATCTTTGGCACCCCGGTGGATGTCACCATCCCCGACGGCACAGATATTGAAGCCGGTGCCGCCTTCACCAAAACTTGGCGGTTGAAGAACAGCGGTTCTTGCACGTGGACATCGGGATATGAAATCGTGTTTATCTCCGGCGACAATTTGAGCGCCCCGGCCTCGCTTTCGATTACCGGCGGCACGGTTGCACCGGGGCAAACCGTGGATATTTCTATCAATCTGGTCGCTCCAGCTACCCCCGGCTTGTACCGCGGCTACTTTAAACTGCGCAACCCCGGTGGGGTAATTTTTGGGTGGGGACCACAATCGAAGTCGTTTTGGGTGGAGATTGAAGTGCCCGAAAAACACGGTGTCATGTTCGACTTCTTGGCGGCTGCATCTGCTGCCGAATGGGGTACGGGCACCGAACCGATTGATTTTGATCACGTCGGCGACACCGATATTAACTATGGCGGGCCAGATACCGATGCCAATGGATTCGCCATGATCAAGGATGCACAAAAGCTGGAAGATGGCAAGGTAACCGGTAAGATTCTTGAGACACACCCGAAATGGGTGAATAATAGTTATATTATCGGCCGCTATTTGCCCTATAAAGTGAGTGCGGGCGATTATATTCGAGCCAAAATTGGCTTTATCGCTTTAGCTGATGGTTCTTGCGGCGCGGGGAATGCGATTTTCCGTATCTACTATGCCAAACAAGGGGAGACAACCTATTATCAATTGGGGTCGTGGAGTGAAACTTGTGATGGTTCGACGCGTAAAATCACGGTTGAACTGGATAATCTTGCGGGGCAGACCGTACAGTTTTATCTGGTAGTACTGGCCAATGGCGATCCGGGTCAGGATTGGGCTGTGTGGGATTCTCTCGGTGTGATGCGTTGATTGGCTATCCGCGCGGAAATAAGGTAGAATCAAGGCCACGATATACCGTATGGAGTTAGAATTCTATGGCTAAAGACGAATCACCCCAAGATGTCATTGCTTCGTATCGCAAGCGCCAACAGCGTTCAGGCGGCACCCCTACCCTGATTTTTATTGCCGCAGGTTTATTACTGATCGTCGGTGCTGGCTTGTTAATATTCTGGCTGACTGGCGCCGAAACCCCACAAATTAATATTGGCGCTTTATTTGCATCAAAGACCCCGACCCCGACAGTCACCCCAACTCCCACGGATGTGCCGCCAACGGCTACCCCGACTGAGGTGCCCACGCAGGAGCCTCCCACCAATACCCCGGAACCCAGCCTGACGCCCACGCGCTCCGGTCCGGTGATCTATGTGGTGGAAGATGGCGACAGCCTTTATGGGATCGCCGAAAAATTTGAGATGGATATTTTGGTGCTGATTGAAGTCAACCGCGAACGCCTGGGGCTGGATCCAGCCAATCCGATCATCAAGGTTGGTGATGAAATTCTCATTCCACCGCCAGGCACTACGCTCCCCACAGCAACACCGTTACCGGATTATTTGCCGCCAGGATCGCGCGTCGAATATACTGTTGAACCGGGTG
>CALCSH010000609.1 GCA_937893815.1 uncultured Anaerolineae bacterium
TCCGCCCCTTTATCTTAATTGGAGGTCCCTTTTCTGACAACATTTGCGCGCTCACACGTTTATAACATTTCGTCACAAATACACGATCTTATGCTATAATCAAGCCAATCCTTTCAAGGGAAAAACGTGACGGGCACAGCCTCCCCGCCCTCGCAACCCTATCCACTGCGGCACAGCCGCGATAGCCATTCCAAAGGAGGAATCTGATGGCGAACATCCTACAAGCATCCACACAATACGGCCCCAAACTGGCATCCAACCCGATGGCGCGTCTCGACCAGGTGGCCGATTGGATGGCCATGCGCACCGGGTTGAACAAAAGCGAAATAATAATGGTGCTGCAAGAACTCAATGAGGCGATATTATTCTTCAACAAACAGGGAACGCCGGTCAAGCTGCCCGGCATTGGCATCTTCAGCCCCAGCATCCGCCGCACCGGCGAATTCAAAATCAATTTCCGCACCGATACCAATCTCAAGAACTCCATCAACGCTACCGGCGCCTATAGCGGCACTGTGCTCAACAAGGCCAATATCGGCATCGATAGCACCTCCCTCAAAGAATTGTGGGATGCCGACCATCCCGATGATCCATTGGAGGTCTAATCGACCAAAAGAACTGGCAGGTTTTCGTACGGATATTTCCTCCTAAATATTCACCGGTGAAAACCTGCCAGCTCTGGGTGCTATCCAGTAGCGTTGCAAAGCACACGCAAAACAGCCCTGATCGAGTTCGAAACGCTTTCAGGGCTGTTTTGCGTTTCAGGGCGGCTCAATAATTAAATTAGGACGTACGCACGTGCACAAGAGAATGCCCAAAAATAGGAGGAGGCTTCGCCCCCCCACCCCTATTTTCGGGATATTTTTTATCGAGTTGCGTAAGTCCTATAACTATCAGCGGCTCTAACAGAAATTAGAGCCGCTGATAATTAATTATGACAGGCTCAAATGAAAATTAGAGCCGCTGAAACGAACGCGGGAGCCACGCTGAGATGAGGCGCATTAGAACGCTCGAAAATCTTTACACGATACCCACGCGGCAAGAGCGCCCCACAGTATTCAGGAGGCAGGTTCTACCCGCCGGGGCAAAATCAGGGGAGGATAGCCATCGATGCCCGAAAGGATTTGCACGCGGGTTTGGTAGGCGTGGTGTAAATTCTCTTCCGTCAGCACTTCCGAGGGGGAACCGAGAGCCAATAAACGCCCCTTCACCATCAAGGCCACGCGGTCGGCGTACATCGAAACCTGGTTCAGGTCGTGCAGCGCCATCAAGACCGCTAATTTTTCCTGGCGCGCCAGATCGTATACCAGCGACAGGAAATTGATCTGGTGCTGTAAATCGAGATGATTGGTAGGCTCATCCAGTAGCAGCACCGGGGTTTGCTGGGCCAGGGCACGCGCCAGCAGCACGCGCTGTTGCTCACCGCCCGAAAGCTCGGCATTGCGGCGCTCGGCCAGGTGCTCGATCTTGGTTTTTTCCATCGCCCAGTGCGCCGCGGACAGATCATCAGCGGAGGCCTGCCCCAGCCAGTTCATGCGCGCCGTGCGCCCCAGGAGCACAGTTTGTTCTACGGTCAGCGCGCCACCCACGGGCTGAGCCTGTGGCACCACCCCCAACACGCGCGCTCGTTTGGCAGGCGAAATATGCCGCAAATCCTGGTCGCCGTACTGCAGCCGCCCGGTTTTCATCGCCACCACCCCCGTGATGGCACGGATCAGGGTCGATTTTCCGGCCCCGTTCGGCCCAATCAGCGCCACAATTTCACCCGGCTCTACCTGCAAGCTGATATTTTCGAGCACTTTGACGGTTTTATAATACACGGTCAGGGAGGAGATTTCGAAGCGCATCACCAAAAAACCTCACTTTTTGCCCGGCGCAGAATCCACAAGAAAAAGGGCGTTCCGGCCAGAGCGGTCACAATGCCAACCGGCAGCACGCGCGGCGCCATCAGGACGCGCGCCACAATATCGGCCAGCAGTAATGCCGTAGCCCCGCCCAAAATGGACAGTGGAATCAGGCGGCGATAGTCGGCCCCCCAGATCATGCGCACCAGATGCGGCACAATCAGCCCGATGAAGCCGATCACCCCGGAGAAAGATACCGCCACAGCCGTGGTGAGCGAAGCGGTGACGATGATAAATATTTTCGTGCGCTCCACCGAAAGGCCCAACTGCTGCGCCTGTTCTTCGCCAAATTGCAGCACATTCAGGAAATGCCCGCTGAATATCAGCAGGACGACGCCCAGCGCCATATAGGGCAACGAAGCCAAAACCGGCTGCCAACCCGACATGGTCGCGCCCCCCAGCAGGAAGGAGAGCGCCCGGTGTATTTCTTGATCCGAATTCAGCATCAGGAAGGAGGTCAGCGCCGAGGTGAAGGTGCCCACGGCTACCCCGGCGAGGATCAACGTGGTCAGCGGCACCATGCCCCCCACGCGCGCCAGACTGTACACTATGAATATCGTGGATAAGGCGCCTACAAATGCCCCCACAGGAATCCAGTAATAGCCCAGCAAATCTTCCGGCCAGTGGATGGCCATAGCCCCCACCGCGCCCAACCCGGCGCCCGACGCCACGCCAATGATATACGGGTCGGCCAACGGATTGCGAAACAAACCCTGGTAGGCAGCCCCACTGCCCGCCAGCGATGCTCCCGTAATTAGAATCAAAATGGAGTGCGGCAAACGCACTTGCAAAATGATTGTGGCGAATGGTTGCGGCCAATCCGCGGCAATCTTGAAACCGGGGATTTTCTCCAGCAAAATCCCGATCACGCTCTCCGGGCGAATAAACACCGCGCCCAAAGCAACGCTGAACACCAGCGCCAGGATTAACGCGGCCACATTCCAGATGAAAGGCCGTTTGCGAATAGTTTGGATGATAATAAAAAACCTCCTGCTTTCGAGGCGGAGGCTTCGCAGGCGCCGTACTGAGCGCCGAAGTTCGAATTAGCCTTCCTCGAGGTTAGGTAGAACCGAATCGAGGCGGGCGTCCTGGCTTGGTTAAAAACCTTACAGTTGCGGGACAGCGCCGGACTTGCACCGGCTTCGCCATTATGCCTGCCCATCCGGGGGCGAGGCACCTCGATCCATCAGAGATACGATGGCCCGATTGTACCGCAGATTCTACAGCGCTCAATAGATGATCTTTAGGGTCACGGGGAATCCCCGTGGTAGTAGTCCAGATTTAGGGGTATAGGGCGTGCTCCGCACGC